>JBOIEG010000285.1:0-8589 GCA_050740915.1 Gammaproteobacteria bacterium
ATCCCAGATGGCGACAATGGATTTCTTCCCGGTTACAGGATTTGTTCCGCAACCTCCACCCTGAGCAGGGAGCGCACATTCTCGAATTGGTTGGCGATCATCGAGGTCGTTGAACCGGCGAATAGCAGCCCCACCGCGACGTTGTTCAGCGTCAGCACCAGGGAGCCGGAGTCGTCGCCGGCGGACATATTGGTCGTCACGATTTGGTCTTTGAAGCGCGCTACCTTGCCGCCGCCATAGCCGACATCGATCGTCGCGTTGATCGCGGTGATTCTGCCGGTGGTGAAGTTGGTGGTGCGGCCAGTCTTTTTCACCAGCATACCCACAGTGACGTTGGCCTTGCGCCGCCAGCCACGTACATGGCCGTTCCGGTAGACCAGCCGGTTGAGATCATGGAACTGACCTTCGGCAATGGCACAATCTACCAGGTTGTTTTGGCTGGCCAACGGAGTCGGCGGATTAAAGGTGATAGGAATAAACCGGGTCACCGTAGCGATGCGGTCCGCAGGATCCGTTCCGCCGTCGAAAGGCCCCGGCTGCAGCACGGCGTCGCCGAGCGAAGCGGCGTTGCTGTTGGCGAGCACATGATTATTGCTGAGGATATAGTATTTGCTAGGGATCCCCACGCCGTGCACGGGTGGACTGACCGAGCCGCCGGGCAGAATGTCATAAACGCAAGTGGCGATCGTGCCCGCGGTGATATCCTTGTGTCCCACGCTGTAGCCGCCTTGCGCCGGCCGGACGCGTTTGCCGAGCGTCTGAATTCCGGCGCCCGAGGGCTCCGCCTCGCTGCCCGCGAAAGGATAGCCCACGGCGAGGACATCGGTTTGCATATCGCCCAGTTTCGCCGGCACCAGGTCCTTGGAGCCTACCTGACCTTTTTCCAACTTATGGGTGACCAGCACGAGAAGAGCCGGCTCGCCGGTAGGCTTGCCGTTCTTCCATTTGATCCCTTCCGCCAAGCCGACGACATTGGCCATCGGCTTCTGCAGGAACTCCTCGACGCAGGCGCTATGCGCCTTGCACGTCTCATCCCTGGCTTTTACGGACAAGGCCATTTTGCCTTCATCTTGCTTTGAGTTCATCAAATATCTCCTTTATAGGGTTATAACGTCTGGGCCATCACGACGCCGATCTCTTTGACATCGGTCTGGTAACCCTCCAGCGTCTTCGGAACGATTTCATGGGGTTGCAGGGCGGATTCCGGCAGTTTTTGGGTCACGAATACCTTGATCACGTCCTTCTTCGCCTTCTTTCCGATGCCGATGCCCGTGACATTGGGCAACTGCATCACCTGCTCTTCGTGCTTCCTCATTGCTGACTCAATCTTCACATGTAACCTCCTGCCTATTTTGCGCATGCGTAACATTGAAGGTGAGGGCGCAGCGTCTTTTTGCGGCGTCCCTCTCGACCGCCAAGCCTAGAAGACCTTGGGTGATTGCACGGATTCCATTTGCTACCTCCTTACTGAGGATTTGAACAAAGAACTCGTCCTACTAAATCCCCATTAGCTGAAGGACTTAGAGAGATTACAGTCTGCACGCCAAGCTCACAGATTTCTGTGATTTTTTTTTACGTCTATTGTGTGAAATATTCACAGATGGAATCGGGATATGCTCCACTATTAAATGAACTGCGGATTTGACGAAATACAACGCGGCATGAGGTCGATCAGGCCGCTTTTACCAGCTAATTCAACTTGTTACCGCACGTTCCAAAAGATAAAAAGAGGGATACATTCCAAAGTGCGCTATATAGCCGATCTGTCGTAGAAGAACTGGGCGCAAGGCGGCGTTTGTGCGAACAGAGAACGCTAGAATAACGAGTTAGCCAAGAGAGTTGCGCAGGTCTATCGCGCTTTTGCCAAGGGAATACCGGCGCCCAAGCGCTTCCAGTCTAAAATAACGTTAACGCTGTTTCTGAGAGGAGAATACCGCTTCAGGCAAAGCGTGGCAGACGCTACAATCCTGATCAGGGACCAAGGCTTTTGACCCATGTCAGAGACAAAACCGACGTTTACACGCGACTTCCGCCTTGCGCTGCTCAATAGGCTGCTCGCGGAGCGGATCCTGCTACTCGATGGCGCCATGGGGACCATGATCCAGGCCTATGCGTTGGAAGAGGTGGATTATCGCGGCCAGCGCTTTGCGGATCACCCTTATGATCTTAAGGGAAACAACGATCTCTTGAGCATCACCCGCCTCGATATTATCTCGGCCGTACACGGGGCCTATCTGGAGGCGGGATGTGACATCCTCGAGACCAATACCTTCAACTCGACCTGCATATCCCAAGCGGATTATCGGCTGGAGCACTTGGCCTATGAGCTTAACAAGGTCGGTGCAGCGTTGGCCCGCAAGGCTGCGGATCGTTTCGAAGCCAATGACGGGGCACCGCGTTTCGTAGCCGGTGTATTGGGGCCTACCAACCGAACGGCTTCCATCTCTCCCGATGTTAATAACCCTGGCTATCGCAATATCCGTTTCGAAGAGCTCGTCTCGGCTTATTTAGAGGCGGTGCGCGGGCTCATCGAGGGCGGCGTTGATTTGCTCCTGGTAGAGACGATATTCGATACATTAAACGCGAAAGCGGCTTTATTCGCTATCGATCAACATTTCGAAGAACACGGGTTTCGCCTCCCCATCATGATCTCGGGCACGATCACCGATCAAAGCGGACGCACGCTCACCGGTCAGACCACCGAGGCCTTTTGGAACTCGGTATCGCACGCAAAGCCTCTCTGCATCGGCTTAAACTGCGCTTTGGGTGCCAAAGACCTGCGCCCCTACGTAGCAGAGCTGTCCCGGATTTCCAATACCTATGTCAGCGTGCATCCCAATGCCGGGCTCCCCAATGAGTTCGGCCAGTACGACGACACCCCGGAGTATATGGCGGAGTTGATCGCCGAGTTTGCGGCCAGCGGGTTTCTTAATATCGTCGGTGGTTGTTGCGGCACGACGCCCGATCATCTCCGGGCCATTGCGCAAGCGGTGCGCCGCGTGAGACCGCGCAAGCCACCGGAGATCCCGCGGCGTTGCCGCCTCAGCGGGCTGGAACCACTGACTATTTCTCCAGAGAGCAACTTCGTCAACGTCGGGGAGCGCACCAACATCACCGGCTCGCCTAAGTTCGCGAGCCTGGTAAGAGACGGGAGCCTTGAAGCCGCTTTGGAGGTTGCCAGGCAGCAGGTCGACAACGGCGCCCAAATCATCGACGTCAATTTCGATGAAGGCATGCTCGACTCCGAGGCGTTGATGGGTGAGTTTCTTCATCTCATCGGCTCGGAGCCGGATATCAGCCGGGTTCCTATCATGATCGACTCCTCTAAGTGGAGTGTCTTGGAGACCGGGCTGCGCTGTATCCAGGGCAAGGGCGTGGTCAACTCGATCAGTCTGAAAGAAGGCGAACAAAAGTTTATCGAGCAGGCACGCCTGGTAAGACGCTACGGCGCCGCTGTAGTCGTGATGGCCTTCGATGAGCGCGGCCAAGCCGACACCATTGAGCGCAAATTCGCGATCTGCAAGCGATGCTACGAAATCTTGACCAAACAAGCGGGATTCCCCCCGGAGGACATCATCTTTGACCCTAATATCTTGACGGTCGCCACAGGGATCAAAGAGCACAACGACTATGCGCTGGCTTATTTTGAGGCGGCCCGCGAGATCAAACACCATCTCCCCCATGCACTGGTGAGCGGGGGATTAAGTAACGTGTCCTTCTCCTTCCGCGGCAACAATGTCGTCCGGGAGGCCATGCACACCGCGTTTCTCTATCACGCGATTAAGGCGGGGATGGACATGGGCATCGTCAATGCCGGTCAGCTAGGGATCTACGAAGAGATCGCCAGGGAGCTTCTGGAACGTACCGAAGATGTGCTTCTAAACCGGCGCCACGATGCGACCGATCGGCTGGTCGAGCTGGCCGAGACGGTCAAGGAAGGCGGGGTGGCCAGGGAAAAGAAAGAGGATCTGGCATGGCGCGAGGGGCCCGTGACGGAGCGGCTGGTGCACGCCTTGGTTAAAGGGATCGCTGACTACATCGAGGAGGATACAGAAGAGGCACGCCAGCGATGCGCGAGACCTCTGGAGGTGATCGAAGGTCCGCTGATGGACGGCATGAACGTGGTCGGTGATCTCTTCGGCTCCGGTAAGATGTTTCTGCCCCAGGTGGTGAAGAGCGCGCGGGTGATGAAAAAAGCGGTCGCCTATCTGGAGCCTTTTATCGAGGAGGATCGCGCGGACGGAGCGGAACAACGAAAAAACGGCACCATCGTGATGGCCACGGTCAAGGGCGATGTGCATGACATCGGGAAGAACATTGTCGGCGTGGTGCTCCAATGCAATAACTTCGAGATCATCGACTTGGGCGTGATGGTGCCTTGCGAGAAAATCCTCCAAGCCGCGATAGACAATGACGCAGATCTCATCGGCCTCTCCGGCCTGATCACGCCGTCCCTTGATGAGATGGTCAACGTCGCCAAAGAGATGCAGCGCCAAGGGTTCTCGACGCCCTTGTTGATCGGAGGGGCGACCACCTCCCGCGCCCATACAGCAGTGAAAATAGAGCCGGCCTATGAGCACCCGACCGTGCACGTGAAAGACGCCTCGCGTGCCGTGGGCGTTGCCACCCAGCTTATCAGTAAAGAGCTTAAGCCGCCGTTTGTCGCTAAGACGAGAGGCGAATACGCCGAGCTGCGTGAACGCCACAAAGGGCGCCAAGCACGCCAAGACTGGCTCACCTTGGAACAGGCTCGGGAGAATAAGCTTGCGGTCGACTGGGGCTCATACCTGCCACCGGTGCCCAAGCAACTCGGGGTCCAGGCCTTGCGGGATTATCCGCTTAAGGCCTTGTGCTCCACCATAGATTGGACGCCCTTTTTCCTCGCCTGGGAGCTGGCGGGCCGCTTTCCCAGGATCCTCGATGACCCAGTGGTGGGAACCGAGGCGCGGCGGCTTTATCAAGACGCCCAGGACATGCTCGAGCGAGTTGTGGCTGAAAAATGGTTTCAAGCCCACGCTGTCTTCGGATTGTTTGCGGCGAATACCGTGGGCGATGACGACATAGAGCTGTATACCGATGACTCACGGCATGGGGAGTTGCTGGTCATACACACGCTTCGCCAGCAACTCAAGAAGCCGCCAGGACAAGCGAATTTCGCCTTAGCAGACTTCGTGGCCCCGAAAGAGCTCGGGGTGAAAGACTACCTCGGCGCCTTCGCCGTGGCGGTGGGTTTCGGAATGGAATCGAGGATAGCGATGTTTGAGCGCCAGCACGATGACTACAGCGCCATCCTGCTAAAGGCGCTTGCCGATCGCTTGGCGGAAGGGTTCGCAGAGCACTTGCATGAGCGCGTGCGCAAGGAATTCTGGGGCTATTCCGCAGCCGAGGATCTGGATATTGAGGCGCTGATCGAGGAAAACTACCAAGGGATCCGCCCCGCGCCCGGTTATCCCGCCTGTCCGGATCACACCGAAAAGAGCTTGTTATGGCAATTGTTGGATGTGCAACGCCGTACCGGGATCCAGCTCACCGACTCTTACGCCATGTACCCCACCGCTGCCATCAGTGGCTGGTATTTCTCGTGTCCTCAAGCCCGCTATTTCGGCGTCGGCAAAATAAATCGTGATCAGGCACACGATTACGCGCGACGTAAGGGCATGGACCCAAAAACGATGGAGCGATGGCTTGCGCCCAATTTGGGTTACGATGTCGAGGACGATTAAACTTAGACAACTTTAGGGATCGCCAAGGGTTGAGAAACCGTGCGAGTCGATCCTCGGAATCAGTGATCACAATGCTCCGGAACAAGCGACCACGATGGCCGGAATACGCACCCACAACCTCAATCGAGAGCTGCAAATGGAGTCCACCCGAGAAGGCGGCACACCACAGCGAAGCGCGCCGCGCTCTGGATATTTCAGGAGATAAAAACGTTGCGCCGCAATCTCCGCGAATCGCCCTCTGGGCTTCCACAGATCGGGCCGACCTGGCGCGAATTAGCAAGATGGTCAGGCCTTGGTCGGTGCCGGCTCAGCGATGGCCCGGAGCAGTTCAGCGGGAATCGACAGGGAGCGTTGGACGCTCAGATCCTGGACTCCAAGAGAGGGCCCCGTCAACCAACGGCGGAACCGGTCAGCACCTTTCGACTATGACCCGGACAATCTCGATGTGATCGCTTGAAGTTCTTTGACGGAGGCCAACACTTGAGCGCCTGCCAGTCTCTGCATAGGGTGCGCGGTCTGACACCGGGACACATTGACAGCGTGCCGAAGCACCGGCTCTTGCTGTGCCGAGTGCGACGCGTGCTGATGAACCACTTGTTGGAAAAGGGGAGACGCGACATGCGACGCCGGGGTTGGCCAAGCGCAGAGAGACTCTTCGCGGCGTCCAAATCTCATCAGGTGTCTTCCAGTACGAACTAGAGGTTGTAGGATTAGTTTTGCGTACCACGGAAATGCTGGGTAGTGACCGTCGCCATGAGGTATCCACCAGACTTTGCGCAAGAAGGGCGCTGCCATTTTCTGAAAGAATTTTCGGTTCACTACCCAGTCTGGTGGAAGGCAAGCCGCGATTTTCAGGATCTTGGGACACATGAAGGCTTCGACCGAGACGAATAAACGTCGATTGGACCACAAGTTAACGATTTCGTGGCCTTGGGAAATCGGCCAACACGCCATCCATTCGTTTACGGTCGTCGTACGAAACTCTCGCAGACGATTTTCGTGGGCACGTCTGCGAGATAATATCTCCGCGACAATGTCGTCATCGATCAGGCCGCTGCCAGATACGTCGATGTTATTCCGGTTGCTGACAAAACGTTGATATGCCACGCCTCGCATGAGGTGCCGCGACCTGTAGAAGTAACCTTTTAGAAACACATCGGAAGTTAATCCGCCTATCACGACCGGTTGATCGGCCAACGAGCTTTCTTGCATTACTCCCATTACGTGAGCAGCGATCGACAGTCCATTTGAGCCCGAAAGAAGCGCCCGGCGCCCTAAATCGCTCAAGTAGTTACTGGGTGGTTGTTCAACAAACTCCCAGGTTACGTTCAGAGCGCGGGCAACACGTTGAGCGATGCGAGCTTCACGATTCCTGCTAGGCGCGATACTAATGCAATGGACGTCAACGTCTTTCGGAGCCATGCAGACAAGAGTTCGTGTGTCCTCTCCTGCGCTGAGAAAGAAGCACAGTCGGCCGTATTCTTCGGCAGCCCGTTGGATGACCTCCACTAACGCTTCCCGAGCTTCTCCAGCTGCGACGTTAAGTTGCCAGCGTGGGCGCTGATCGTCTCTAGGACGCCAGTAGGCCGATTCTTGTTGGTCGTGTTTCGTGAATGAATGAATGGTAGCCGGTGCGAGCTCCTTCACGTTACTGTAAAAGGTGTGTGGATAGGTAACTTTCTTATGCAAAATGAAGTCACACACCGAGACTGGATCAAATTTACACGGGCCATCGTGATGGACGGCCAAAGCGGCGGCGTCTGAGTGCGTCGAAAGCGCATGCTGGGTGATCGCACCTGGTTCAATAGACTCCGCGGCGTATGCCGGAATGAAAGACATATTATCGGTGACGATCGTAAAGTGACCGCTCATCTTGTCGACATGAAGAAAGCAAAACGGCCCAAGCAGGTCGTTGTGCCAGTCGCCAGAGGGGCTTTCAAAAATATGCCTCAACACGGAGGCCGTGTGGCGGCTGCATTGGAGTACATTGTCGTCCGGTGCCGATGGAACTCGCAGCAACGGGCCCCCGACTACGACTGTTATCTGCCGATCGTCCTCGTACGTTTGATAGCCCTGGTAGTGATTTGGAGCTACAGCTAGCGAACCCCAGGGACCTTCCGATTTCTTTATCGCCAATTCATCGATTCGCGTTAGCTGGGACAGAATACGGGCGAAGCGGTCAGCACAACCACGAGCATCGCTAATTAGAAAGTCTGACATTCCGGCTCTGGGCTCTGAAACTCTGGAGATGAGCAGTTCTCACCGATACCCCGGCTGGTCTCGGCAAGCGTCCCGCTGGGAGAATTCTCTAAATCTTAGGCGACTCCAGCGGGTTGCGGTGGGCTCCGGCCAAGAAGCAATCGGACGCCGGTTTTTATTCATTCTTCAGTGCTGTCTGACCTTGCGATATGCAATAGTGTTTACCATTAACAATATCGAGAAAGGCAGAAAAAGCGTCGTTCCATTGAATATCGTCCGATAGGAGGAAACCACCCTTCTTGATATAAGGTTAGGCGGTCTCATGCTCCCAAAGCATATCATGAATAAAAATATCAAAATATCTATCGCAGTAACTTTAAACAACAATGGTTGTAGACTCATGCACCGTGGAGATACTCCGGGTCCACAAGAAAGGGGTCCAAGAAAGGGGTCAGACCCGTATACTGATAGACATTTTGATGCGCTACGTGTTATCGTGCGCTCCGATCGCCAACCAGTCAATTGAGGTAATAGACGATGCGCACCACCATCAATGTCGACGAGCAGCTTCTCATGCAGGCGAAAGCGCAGGCGGCCGCTTCGGGGGTAACTTTAGCCCAACTCATTGAGGACGCGCTTCGTGAATCCCTCAGCCGCCGCGAAAACG
>JBOIEG010000286.1:0-3223 GCA_050740915.1 Gammaproteobacteria bacterium
CAGTTCAAAATATGAACTCTGCTCTATGTAGTAGTAGTAGTTTTATAAATAAAAAAGCTACTACTACATGCAGAGGTGGAGAAGATCGATCACCGAGCGCGCAAGCGCAACGTCCGCTCATCTTCCCTGACTCCCTCTCGCAAAACGAGCAACGCCTGGCCGAGATGTACCTCCATGGCATTGCCCCCGATCTGCGCCAGGCGCTGCTCGATGAGCTGGCGGATAAGCTCAACCGTCAAGCCAAGACCAGTCGTCCGGTGCGTAACGCCATCGGGCTCCTCTCCTGGATGTGCAACGAGGCCAAGGCGGGACGCCCACCTTTGACCAGCGCCCACTTACAGGCTCGTGAGCGGCGAGATCGCGAACACCATGTGGCCAAACAGCTCGAAGCAGCAAAACACCACTTGACCGAAATGGCCTTGGGAAAAGCAAGCCCGACGTGAATCACATCCCGTGTTTATGGTCACACCCTACCCGAGAATGGCGAAGCTCGGTTCCGACTGATGGCAGTGCCACCACCCCTGCGAAGCAGCGCTGCCTGGCGGGTTATGGCAGTGCCATAGCCCCCGTTGGGGTGGCAGTGCCACCACCCCCGTCTGGGGTTTTCTGGTAAGTGCTGGCAGTGCCAGCACCCCTGCGAAGGAGCGCCGTCTGGTGGGTGGTGGCAGTGCCTTACTCGGTGTCGGGGCAGTGGTGGCAGTGCCACCACCCTATTCGTGGTTTCCTGGCCAGTGGTGGCAGTGCCATAGCCCCTGTAAACGCCTGGCACAGAGATGAGCGGTAGCTCCGACCCTGTGGATAACAGCACAGCGCGGCCGGGAGATGACGCAGCCTTCGGGGCCGGGGACGCCCCGGGGGCACTGCGCAGCGAAGTCTGGCTTACGCTCCAGACCCGCCATGCCCAGCAGGTGTTTTCAGGAAGAAGGCCCAGCGCCGAGAAACACTACATCATCGGCCTCACCCGCTTCGGGGCTATCCTCTCCCAGATCCAGATCTGCGTCTATGCCGATGACCCGTACGCGGATTGGTGGCTGGTCAAGGTCGAGGAAGCCCTCCAGCAGGCCTCCCACGAGGTTACGGTGCTGCGCCAGGCGGTGGAGCAACGACTCAGGGACACTCCGGGGATGGAGATTAAGATCGCCGAATCGCTTAATCCCGTGCGGGTGCCCTTGCAGTTCCGCAACCCCTTTGCCTATGCCGCAGCGCGCATCCTCGCGGACTTCGATCTGTTGGTGCGTGGCGTCCTGACCGCCAGACACATCGGGCTCATAGATCGGCGGGAAGCCGAGCGCTGTATCGTACTGGGGGGCCGCGCCTTGCGCCGGGCGATGGGGACGGCGCTCGGCTACAAGTACGAAGGAGTGAAGCGGAATGATGTTCGGGAGGGCAATGCCAAGGCGCAACAGGCCCATGAGCGCATGGGCGAGGTGCCCCGGGAGATCCTTGATGGCAAACGCCGGGCACGTCATGCGCCCGAGAAGCGCTCCATCAAACAACTGAGCGGCGGATCTGTCTTCATGCGTCCCGGCGGACTGGTTGAACGCTGGGGCCTGCCGAAGTCACCAACCCCAGAAGAGCCGAAAGGAGCCTGAACCATGAATGAGCAACTCATCCCCGTCTGAGAGCGGCCTGCGCCAACGCGGAGGCCGAGTGCCTACGGCTCAATGCGCTCGGCCATCGCCAACAGCGCCACCCGATCCCTCGGCCATTACCTCGAGCGTTACCGCCGCGTGCGCGCCTTACGGAAAAGCCTAGGAAACCGGATGAGGGTTTTCCCTGGACTTGGAGCGGTCCTCGGCGTATAGGCGCTGTGAGGCGGACCGCAATGGTCTGCTGCAATCACCGAACAGGAGGCTGTCATGTCGAATCACTTCGTTGGCCGTGGCAACCTAGGAGCGACCCCAGAGCTCAAGCAGGTCACCGTGGAGGGCGAACCCCGCACCGTCACGGAGTTGCGTATCTACTTCGATCGCCAGGTGCCCGATGGTAACGGGGGGTTCGAGGACCGGGGTGGCTTCTGGCTGCCGGTCCAGCTCTGGGGTCCCCGCGGCGAGAGCGTCGCGAAGCTGCTCCCGAAAGGCGCCCGGGTGCGGGTGGAAGGCACCCTGGTGCACGATACGTGGGAGGACAAAGACGGCGAGACCGTGAGCCGCATCGAGGTACAGGCTGAGACTGTCGACCTCGATCTATCCCGCGTCGAGGCGGTCACCTTCCCCGCCAAGGGCCAGGCCGAGAACGGCCCGTCCGCTGAGCCACAATCCCAAGCCAAGCGCCAGCCCGATGCCGCTTTTCCTCTGCGAGAAACCTCTCAGGCCCGGGACATCGCGCGGGTGCTGGGCGCCATTCAGAAGGCCGAGCGGCGCCTCCGCGGACCGATTGCACCTCTGCGCCGACCAGCTCGCCGAAGCCCCGAAGATCCTCGTCCGGCGGGGCGGTATCTGGCGCAGTTCACAATCGCGGGTTGGCGCATTGGTCATGCCTGGCGCAGTGAGTTCGCCGTGGGGCATTGCTGCAGGCATCGAACCCGTGACACTCCGTGCGCCAGCAAGTCACCGCCGCCCTGACGGGCTATCCGTGCCCGTCAGGGCACCGTCTTCCCGCTGGCCCAGAAACGGCACCACGCCTCGCAAGCGCGGGGGTGGGCGCAGCAGGGCTCATGCACCAGGGAGTTGCAACAGGAGGTGCAGCAGTTTCCCGCGACGACCGGGCGTTAGCGTTAACACCTGGGGTACGAGGATAGGTCAGCTGGATTGAGACTCCTACACGTTGCCGAGGACTACCCGCCGGCCCGCGTTGCGCCCTAGAGAGCCAACCGATCACCCGACCCGCGGTATCGCACATGAGCGACGATCGACTGAAAGTGTCGAGGGCCTGTCGGATCTCCAAGCGAGCCAGGAGCTCGAGCATGTGCGCTGGGTACGCGCCGTCGCGCGCCAACGTCGGCAAGCCCCTGGGCGCCGGAAGCTCGATCGCTATCGCCAAGAGATCACGGCGCTTCGGAAACAGGGGGCGAGTGAACGCGACATTGTAGTATGGCTCAGGATCCGGAAGCGTACCAAGGTGCACGCCTCCACCGTGCACCGCTACCTCAAGGGGCTGGCCGTTGAGTAAGCGTGGCGGGCGCGGACGGGACCGCGGGAATGCCTCGTGCCCGATGCGCGATCAGGCGCGCACCTGGATCCTGGCGCGCGCTCATCGGGGTTGCTCAAAAGCCTCCGGGGCA
>JBOIEG010000287.1:0-1029 GCA_050740915.1 Gammaproteobacteria bacterium
CCATATATCCACAGCCAGAGCCTGTAGGACTTGCGTCAGAATCGTTGTTTTCCTCAGACGCCCTTAACTCCATGGGGTCTATCAAGTAGAAAACTACCCACAAATTTTGCTGAGGAGCCATAAATAATATCTTCATAGTCCAGCGGTGCGTGGGCCAGTCCAAGTCGTTCGGCTGGCGTCTTGCCATCCTTGCCGGTCAGGATGTAGTTGTGGACCGTCCGCACGATGTCGAGGACTTTGGCAACATTGCCTGGATTGTATGGAGAGTAGCCATTCCAGATTCTGCCCTTGTTGGACTTGGAATGGATCGGGCGTTCAAGTAAAGAGAGTCGTCGACGCACTTGGTTGAAGAACGAATCGACACTATGCAGGCTTGCCTTGTTGTAGAGCCAAGCTTGGTGATCTTCGTCGTAGTCGCCGAGATCGGTGAGGTAGGCCACGGCCTTCTCTGGCTCGCTCATGGTCGGGAATGGATGGTCAAGCCACTGATCCTGCCATTTCCCGTGCGGCGTCATGGCGGCCAGACGCTCTTTGATCAACAGCAGCTTGACCTCCTGCGGCTTCATCTCAGGATGCGCAACCTTTGCCTGCTCGAACAATGCCTTCGCGTCGTTGTACCTGGGCCTTGACCATCGGACGGTGCGGCCTGGGGCACCAACACCGCCGCACATCGGAGATCCGGCCAAAGCGAGCCTCGTCTTGAAACATCAGCCTCACCGGCCCGTTTCCGGGGAATTGCGCGAGCGTTTGTGCAAGTTTCTCGGGGAGTTTTTTTCCACTGTTCTTGAGCCACAACGTCGATTTTGGGATGCCGTTTGTCGGGAGCAAGCTTACGCCAGCCGTGACGGTGCAGCAGGTTATAGACCGAGGATAAGGCGACCTTGCGACCTACGCGCTGCTCTAGGGCTTGTTTGATCGTGTTGACCACTAACACTCCGCCGCCTTGGGCTTGTTCAAAAAACGGTTCCAAAAAGGCCGCTTCCTCGTCTCGACTTAGATTCTCTCGCCGCCGTCCGCCGCGTGGAGGCT
>JBOIEG010000288.1:0-15657 GCA_050740915.1 Gammaproteobacteria bacterium
GTCCATATATCCACAGCCAGAGCCTGTAGGACTTGCGTCAGAATCGTTGTTTTCCTCAGACGCCCTTAACTCCATGGGGTCTATCAAGTAGAAAACTACCCACAAATTTTGCTGAGGAGCCAAAATAATAGACTGCCAAAGCGAACGTTTAGCTCCCTGAAGGCCTCCTGATATCTGCTACCATGCGCGCGCTATGCACCGCGGCGATTTTTCTTACCACTTACCCGAGGCCCTGATCGCCCAGCATCCGTCTCCCGCGCGTACGCAAAGCCGCTTACTGGTATTGGACGGTGGGAGCGACGCTATCAAAGACAAGCTGTTCTATGAATTGCCTTCGTTGTTGAGTCCGGGGGACCTATTAGTGTTCAATGACACGCGCGTGGTCAAGGCCCGTTTGTTCGCTCATAAACCCACCGGGGGCGAGGTCGAGGTGTTGGTCGAACGGGTCGTAAACGGAGCGGCCATGTTAGCACAGATCCGCGCCAACAAAGCGCCGAAGGCAGGCGCTTCGCTCTTATTCCAGGGGGGAATCAAAGCCCAGGTTTTCGGGCGGAACGGCGAACTGTTTGAGCTTCGCTTTGAAGGGGAGCAGGATCCCTATGCGGTGATGCAGGCCATAGGGCAAGTCCCTCTGCCACCGTATATCCGCCGCTCGGCGGGTCAAGACGACGAGCTGCGTTACCAAACCGTTTTTGCGAGGATCCCGGGCGCGGTAGCCGCGCCTACGGCCGGGCTGCATTTCGACTCATCTCTGCTTGAAACCTTACGGCGTGGCGGCGTCAATTTCGCCTTCATCACCCTGCACGTGGGGTATGGGACCTTTCAACCGCTACGGGTGGAGCAGATCGAAGACCACCGTTTGCACAAAGAGCGGGTGGAAGTTCCTGCGCAAACCTGTGCTTTGGTGGCAGAGACTCGGCGCGACAAGAAGCGCGTCATCGCGGTGGGTACGACGGTGGTGCGGGCGTTGGAGACAGCGGCCAAAACCGGGATCCCTCAGCCGCTGCAGGGCGAAACCGACCTTTTCATCTTTCCGGGATACCGCTTCCGCTGCGTGGACGCGATGATCACCAATTTTCATCTGCCGGGATCTAGCCTGCTGATGCTGGTATGCGCCTTTGCGGGCAGGGAACGGGTACTCTCGGCGTATCGCCACGCGGTCGCGCAGGGGTACCGGTTTTTCAGTTATGGCGACGCCATGTTCATCGCAGGTGAGGGGTCACCCGATAAAATTTAAAATTCTAGCCCAAGACGGCGCGGCGCGGTGCGCCCGCATCGAGCTTGCGCGTGGCGTGGTGGACACGCCTGCTTTCATGCCCGTCGGTACCTGCGCCACGGTCAAGGCGATGACGCCGGAAGAGCTGCTCGGATCGGGGACCCAGATCGTGCTGGCTAATACCTTTCACCTGCTGTTGCGGCCGGGAGCCGAGATCGTTGCCGAACATGGCGGCTTACACCGTTTCATGCACTGGCCCGCCCCCATCGTCACCGATTCCGGGGGGTTTCAAGTGTTCAGCCTGAAGACCTTGCGGGTGGTCTCCGAACAGGGAGTGACTTTTCGCTCTCCCATCGGTGGCGAGCGCATCTTTCTAAGCCCAGAGCGGTGCATCGAGGCGCAACATGCTTTGGGTTCTGACATCGTGATGGTGTTGGATGAATGCATCCCCTATCCCTGCGATCCGCAAACGACCCGCGCCTCTATGGGCTTATCTTTAAGGTGGGCTGAGCGCTGCCGCGAGGCGCACGGCGAGCACGTCTCGGCGCTGTTTGGAATCGTGCAGGGGGGGATGTATCCCGAGCAGCGCCGCGAATCACTAGAGGGCCTGCTCCGCATCGGTTTCGACGGTTACGCCGTAGGGGGACTCTCTGTTGGCGAACCGAAGGAGCAGATGTTTTCCGTTTTGGCCCACACCGCCGAGCGGCTTCCGCGCGAAAAACCGCGCTATCTGATGGGGGTTGGAAAGCCGGAAGACATTGTCGAGGCCGTGGGACTTGGTGCGGACATGTTCGATTGTGTATTGCCCACGCGTAATGCACGCAACGGCCACCTATTTTCTTCCCAGGGCCTAGTGCGGATACGAAACAGTCGCCACAAGCGCGATCAGCACCCGATCGATGAGGCCTGTGGTTGTTATACCTGCCGCCATTACACCCGGGCCTATCTGCACCATTTGGACAAAGCCGGCGAGATTCTGGGCGCTAGGCTTAATACCTTGCACAATGTCTATTATTATCAGCAGCTCATGCGGAGTTTGCGCAATGCAATCATGAGCCGGTCATTATCCGAGTTTACAAAACGCTTTTATCAAAGGCGCAGCCAAGCTGTGTCATAATACGCGCCTTTTTAGGCGACGAGAGGGGGAGTCGATGAATTTCTTTGTTTCCGATGCCTTCGCCCAGGCCGCCCCGCCCGCCGGGGGCGGTGGCAGTATCTGGGAGCTGTTGCCCTTGGTCCTCGTATTCTTGATCTTGTACTTGTTTTTCGTCCGGCCGCAGATGAAAAAGCAGCGCGAGCACAAGCATATGGTAGAGGCGCTGGTCAAAGGTGACGAAGTGGTAACCAATGGAGGCCTATTGGGGCGGGTCCTCGAGATCGGCGAAAACTTCGTGGTCTTGGAAGTGGCGAAAGAGACCAAGGTCAAAGTTCAGCGCCAATCGGTGTCTGCTACCATGCCTAAAGGGACTTATGAGAAGACCCTCTGAGAGTTTGTGAAAAAACCGTCGCGAGCGAAGGGAAGTCGCGTTCCGCCGGAGCGCACAGGACCGTTTCGTCTGGAGCGAAACGGAGCGCAAGCCCCGCAGGAGCGAGTCTCAAGGATAAGACGAGCAACTGCAGTGTATATTGAAATACCTGGGGATCCCGAGCACCGCCGGAACGCGAGATCCCGAGCGCAGTAGGTTTTTCACAAACTCTGAGCTCACCTACCGCTGAATCGATAAGCAATGAATCAATACCCGCTGTGGACATACCTTTTGATCCTAACGGTCAGCGTGGCCGGCGGCATCTACGCGCTGCCCAATGTATTCGGGGAAGATCCGGCGCTGCAGATCACCTCCTCGCGCGGCACCGAATTGGACCAAGCGCTGGAAGAGAAGGTAAAAAACGCGCTGGCGCAGGCCCATATCGAGCCCAAAGCGCTGCAAAAGGCGGAAGGACACTTGCTGGTGCGCTTTGCGGACACGGATCAGCAGGCGAGCGCCAAAGACGCGGTGGCAGAAGCATTGGGGCCTGGCTACGTGGTCGCCTTAAATTTAGCCCCCTCCACGCCGGGCTGGCTGCGTTCTTTGGGCGCACAGCCGATGTTTTTAGGGTTGGATTTGCGCGGCGGCGTTCACTTTCTGCTCGAGGTAGACATGGACGCGGTGCGTAAGCAAACCGAAGAACGCTTTGTGTCCGATCTGCGAGCGCGCCTGAGGGAACAGAAGTTACGCTACCGCACTATTGGCTTAAATAAGGCAGGGGGTATCTTGGTACGTTTCAAAGACATCGAGATCCGTTCCAAGGCGGAGCGCCTGATCAAAGACGAGAACCCGGAGCTTCTGGTCAAGGAAGAAAATGACGGCGAGCAGTACGCGCTGGTGCTCACCTTGAGCGACCAATATCTGCGCGAGGTGCGCCAGTTCGCCTTACAGCAAAACATCACCACTCTTCGCAACCGGGTAAACGAGCTGGGTGTGGCCGAGCCGGTGATCCAACAGCAGGGTGAAAACCGCGTCGTGGTTCAACTGCCCGGCGTTCAGGACACGGCCCGTGCGAAAGAAATCCTCGGCGCGACCGCCACCCTGGAATTCCGCATGGTCGATGAGGAGCATGACGTGCAGCGAGCCGTTGACGGCAAGGCGCCGCTCGGCGCCAAGCTCTATCAGCAGCGCAATGGCAACCCGGTGTTGCTAAAGCAAGAGGTGATGCTGACCGGTGAATCTGTCATCGATGCGGCTTCTGGAATCGAACAACAGACCGGTAGTCCGGCCGTATTTGTGACTTTGGATAGTAAGGGGGCGCGGCGTTTTGCCGAATTGACACGCGATCAAGTGGGACGGCCGATGGCGGTGGTGTTTATCGAGACCAAGGTCGAGACCCGGCAGCAAGGCGGGGAGGCGGTCAAGGTCAAGCGTCGGGTGGAAGAAGTGATCAACACCGCCACCATTCGAGAACAGCTCGGCAAGCGCTTCCAGATCACCGGGCTTTCGTCCACCCGGGAAGCGCGCGATCTGGCTTTGCTCTTGCGGGCTGGCGCTCTCGCGGCCCCGATCGACATCGCAGAGGAGCGTACCGTCGGGCCCAGTCTGGGACGGGAGAACATCGACCAGGGATATAAGTCGGCGCTGGTCGGGTTTATCGCGGTTCTGATCTTTATGGCTGTCTACTACAAGCTGTTTGGGGTTATTGCCGGTTTTGCCCTGGTGATGAATGCGGTATTCGTGGTCGCCTTATTATCCCTGCTGCAGGCCACCCTGACCCTGCCGGGGATCGCCGGTATTGTGCTTTCGGTGGGCATGTCTGTGGATGCAAACGTGCTCATTTTCGAGCGCATACGCGAGGAACTGCGCAGCGGCAACACGCCACAAGCGAGCATCCATGCCGGCTACGAAAAAGCGTTCGGCACCATCGCCGACTCCAATATCACCACTTTGATCGCAGCCCTGGTGCTGTTCGGGATGGGTACGGGTCCTATCAAGGGGTTTGCCATTACGCTCTCACTGGGGATCGTCACCTCTATGTTCACGGCCATCACCGGAACCCGCGCCATCGTGAACCTGCTCTACGGAAAGCGCAGAGTGGCGAAATTGCCGGTCTGATAAGAACATAAAACGGAGAAGAAAACGAGAGAGCGCCATGGAATTTTTCACTAAACCGCTGAACATCGACTGGATGGACAAGCGCAAGCTTGCGGCTGTCTTCTCGGGGACTTTGACCCTGATCAGCATCGCCTCACTCGTGGTGCAGGGACTAAACTTGGGCATCGATTTCACTGGCGGGACCCTGGTCGAGCTCCGCTTTTCGCAGCCGGCTGACCTGGACCAGGTGAGAGAAAAGCTCCGCAGCGCCGAGTTCAGGGGAGTCTCGGTTCAACGTTTCGGATCGTCTCGCGATGTTCTGGTCAGGGTGGCGCCGCGAGAGGAGCTGAGCAGCGCCGAGGTGAGCGGCCGGATCTTGAGCCTCATGCCAGAAGCCGAGATGCGGCGGGTCGAGTTCGTCGGTCCCCAAGTGGGCGAGGATCTACGCGACAAAGGAGGGCTGGCGATGATCATCGCTCTGGTCGCCATCCTCATTTATGTGGCCTTACGGTTTGAATCGCGCTTTGCGATCGGAGCGGTGATAGCCTTGATGCACGACGTGCTTCTCGTCGTTGGGGTGTTCTCCTTGTTTCAGCGCGAATTCGATCTCTCGGTTCTGGCGGCCGTGCTCGCGGTGATCGGCTACTCGCTAAACGACACCATCGTGGTGTATGATCGGATGCGGGAGAATTTCCGCAAGATGCGCAGAGAAAGCACCTTAGGCATCGTCAATGTCTCCCTCAGCCAGACCCTCTCGCGAACCTTGATGACCGGGATCGCCACGTTCTTGGTTTTGATCGCCTTGTACGCCTTGGCGGGTGAAATGCTGCGGCCGTTCTCCTTCGCGCTCATCATTGGTCTGGTGTTTGGCACCTATTCATCGGTTTACGTCGCAAGTGCTTTGGCGCTTGCCTTAGGCGTCAGCCGCAAGGACTTATTACCGGTGGCAAAGGAGGGTGTCGCCGACGACCGGCCCTAGGAGCCTTTCGGACTTAGGGGATCTCGAGCGCACAGCGGGGTTTGCTCTGTGCTGATCGTGGCCGATCCCGAAATCTATGGTGTCGCCGACGCGTTCGGAAGCCTGGGTGAGCTGCGTTTGCGGGCGGGGCGTACGTGGGACAAGAGCGCGGTGGCCGATGCCGATGTTGTGCTCGTTCGGTCGACCACTCGGATCAACCGAGATCTCATCGAGGGGTCTCGGGTGCGTTTTGTGGGAACCAGCACCAGCGGCATCGATCACGTTGACCAAGAGTATTTGCGCTCCCGACGGATCGCGTTTGCTCGCGCTGCCGGCAGCAATGCCGGGGCGGTGTCCGATTATGTTATCAGTGCGGTGTTGGCGTGGGCAAAGCAGCGGGGACTGAGCCTCAAGGGTTTGAGGGCCGGGGTGATCGGCTGTGGCCGGATAGGAAGCCGGGTGGTTCACAGGCTCGCGGCGCTGGGATTGGAATGCCTAGAGTATGACCCGCCGCTCAGCGAAGGGGACGGCTGCATGCGATACCGAACTCTGGAGGAGGCGCTGCAAGCCGACATCGTTACCCTGCATGTGCCCTTGACGCGTGAAGGCAGACATGCGACTTGGGCGCTGTTGAACGCACAGCGGCTGCGGCTTTTGAAGCAGGATGCCTTGCTTATCAACACCGCGCGAGGCGGGATCGTCGACGAAAAAGCGCTCACCCGCTGGTTGCAGCAACACCCAGAAGGCGGGGCCGTGGTCGATTGCTGGCAAGACGAGCCTTTTATCGATGAGCACTTGCTGAGGCAGGTGAGTTTGGGCACGGCGCATATCGCCGGATCCTCGGAGGATGCGAAGCGGGCTGCTAGCGAGATGTTATTGCAAGCCCTGTGTGCCCACCTGAATGTGCAGGCGTGCTCTGTCCGGTCGCGGACGGTGGGTGCCAGTGCGCCGCCCGCGATCGAGATCGGGAGCGATGTAGATGACAACCAAGCGCTACGGGCAGCGGTGTTCCGCTGTTATGATGTTCGGGCAGACGCCCACGCGCTAAGAGCGTCTTCGGGGCATCCCTTCGCGCAGCGGGCAAAGGCGTTTGACGACTTGCGAGCGCAGTACAGGCCTCGGCACGAGTTTAGTGCCTATCGGGTACGTTTGGACAAGAACAGGACCGATCTGGCCAGGATGCTGTCTTGTTTGGGTTTTCAGGTGCTTGATCGCAACTAGTGCATGAGTAAGGTACGTAGAGGATAAACATGGTTACAATCGGCACCTCCTTGACCAGCGGCGCGCTGAGGTTACTGTTGCTTGGATCAGGGGAGCTGGGGAAAGAAGTGGCCATAGAGGCCCAACGGCTAGGGGTTGAAGTCATCGCAGTAGACCGCTATGCGAATGCCCCCGCCATGCAGGTGGCCCACCGCAGCCATGTCATCGACATGCTGAACCGCGATGCGCTTAGAAGCCTTATCCTGAGTGAGCAGCCACAGCTCATCGTGCCCGAGATCGAGGCCTTGGCGACGGAGGTGCTGGTGGAGGTCGAAGGCCAAGGTTTTACCGTTATCCCGTCGGCGAAAGCCACCCGGCTCACCATGAACCGCGAGGGGATCCGGCGCCTGGTCGCCGAGGAGTTAGGTCTGCCTACCTCCTCTTACCGCTTTGCGGATAGCGAGGCCGAGTTGCGCCTGGCGGCCCAAGATTTGGGCTTCCCGTGCGTGGTGAAGCCCGTCATGAGCTCCTCTGGAAAAGGGCAGAGCCTGGTTCGCAAGCAGGGCGATATCCCCTCTGCTTGGGCTTATTCGCAGTCTGGGGGGCGCGCCGGCAGCGGCCGCATCATCGTCGAGGGGTATATCGACTTTGACTACGAGATCACTTTATTGACCGTGTGCCACCGCGATGGCACCTCATTTTGCGAGCCTATTGGGCATTTGCAGGTGAATGGCGACTACCGAGAATCCTGGCAGCCGCAGGCGATGACTGCCACCGCTTTCGAACGGGCGCAGTTTTTGGCCGCTCGAGTCACGGGAGCCTTAGGCGGCTATGGTCTATTTGGCGTCGAGCTATTCGTGCAAGGGGAGGACGTGATCTTCAGCGAGGTTTCCCCACGGCCCCACGACACGGGCATGGTTACCTTGATATCACAGGATCTGTCGCAATTCGCCCTGCACGTACGAGCGATCCTGGGATTGCCCATCCCGGTGATCCGGCAGCGGGGATCTGCAGCCTCTAGTGTCATTCTGGGAGAGGGGCAATCAAAAAACATTCGCTATCAGCGCCTGGAGGAGGCACTGGCCCAACCCGACACGGCGATCCGATTGTTTGGCAAACCAGAAGTGAACGGGCGCCGCCGGCTCGGTGTGGCGCTGGCGTTAGCGAAGAGCGTGGAACAGGCGCGGGATAGCGCCAGACGATCGGCCGCCGGGGTGCATATCGCGCTATAGGACACCGTTCGCAAACGCTACGTTCCAGCCTTTCTCCGGGTTGCAAATTGTGCCCCGGGTAAAAAATAACGCTGGCATGAGCGGAGCGCATCTGCGGTTGACCTCGCCCATAGGGTCGAAGACAATGCACCACTTTGGGCTCGGGAGGGGATCATCATCGGTGCTTCGCCTTGCTAGTGGGGCCTTTGGGTACCGGAGCGGCACGCCACCAGGGTTAGGTTCTGCCCTCCGGGTAGCCCGCTGAGTCATCCGGGATTAGTTTGAATAACGATACCAACAACCCAGACCCTCTAGTCATCGTCAAGGATTTGAGTTTCAAGCGCGGTGAACGGGTGATACTCGAGAGCGTGAGCCTAAGCATCCCGCGAGGCAAAATAACGGCCATCATGGGGCCTAGCGGGTGTGGCAAGACGACCCTGTTAGAGCTCATCGGCGGACAGCTTAGCCCCCATAACGGCACGGTGATCGTGGACAGTCAGGAGATACCCCGGTTGTCCCGGCGCAGGCTTTTTGCGCTCCGCAAGCGCATCGGAAGGCTGTTCCAGCACGGCGCTCTGTTAACCGATCTTTCCGTATTCGATAACGTGGCCTTTCCCATCAGAGAACACACCCGCCTGCCCGAATCGATTATCCGAGACCTGGTGCTGATGAAACTCGAGGCTGTGGGACTGCGCGGCGCGCGCGATCTCATGCCCGCGCAACTGTCTGGCGGCATGGCGCGACGCGTTGCGCTGGCGCGCGCGATCGCCCTCGATCCGATGATAGTCATGTACGACGAGCCGTTTGCCGGCCAGGACCCGATTTCCATGGGAGTGTTGGTGAGGCTGATCAAAAAGATGAACGACGCGTTGGGCCTCACCAGCATCGTGGTATCGCATGATGTCCCGGAAACGAGTTCCATCGCCGATTACATCTACGTTCTGTCGAACAAGAGGGTAGTGGGCGAAGGCACACCGCAAGAGATCCGCGAGACAGGATCGGAGTGGGTACAGCAGTTCATGAACGCCTTGCCGGATGGCCCCGTTCAGTTTCATTACGAGGCGCCCTCCGTGAAGCGCGACCTGCTGGACGGCGCAAACTGATGGCGCGCAGCCTGCGTATTCTCGGACGCACCGGATTGGGCGTGTTTGAACGCCTGGGCCGCGGACATCTATTTCTCGCCGATACCTTGGCAGGCTTGCCAAAGGTACTCCTGCGATGGCGCTTGTTGTCAGCCCAGCTCTTTTCGGTCTATGTGCTGTCGCTGGTCATCATCGTGGTATCGGGGACCTTCGTCGGCATGGTGTTGGGGCTGCAGGGCTACAACACACTGGTGGATTTTGGGGCGGAGGAGTCCTTAGGGATCTTGGTGGCTTTGTCCCTAGTGCGGGAGCTGGGACCGGTGGTGTCTGCCTTGCTGTTTGCCGGACGCGCGGGTTCCGCGCTGACGGCGGAGATCGGTCTGATGAAAAGCACCCAGCAACTATCGGCCATGGAAATGATGGCGGTCGATCCCCTGCACCGCATCATAGCGCCACGGCTGCTGGCGGGTTTCCTGGCCATGCCCTTGTTGGCCGCGATATTCAGCGCTGTCGGCGTTTATGGCGGGTATTTTGTCGGTGTTGGTATGTTAGGTGTGGACGAGGGTGCCTTCTGGGCGCAGATGCAGGAGGCGGTGGATTTTCAGGACGACATCCTAAACGGGGTCATCAAAAGCCTGGTATTCGGTTTTGTGGTCACGTGGATCGCGGTGTTCGAGGGCTACGACGCCGTACCCACCTCTGAAGGGGTGAGCCGGGCAACAACCAGAACCGTTGTGAACTCGAGTCTCGCAGTATTAGGACTGGATTTTGTCCTGACCGCACTCATGTTCGACTAAAAGAGGTAGTTATGTATCACTCGAAGACCGTTGAGACCTTGGTAGGCTTGTTTATTTTAATCGGATTATCGGCTTTGCTGGTCTTGGCGTTACGCATAAGCAATCTGAGTGAGCTGAGTCTTTTAGGGGATCCGGGTTATCGGGTGCGTGCTAAATTTGAGAATATCGGCGGGCTGAAAATACGGGGCCCGGTGAAAATGGGCGGTGTGGTGATCGGTCGGGTGTCCGCGATTGGCTTAGATCCCAGCACCTATGAGGCGGTAGCGACCCTAACAATTGAAAAGAAATACAAAAATTTACCTGAGGACACCAGCGCGAACATCTACACCGCGGGATTGTTGGGCGAGCAGTATGTGTCGCTCGAGCCGGGCGGGGAGGAGACCTTTCTAAAGGAGGGTGATGAGATTACACTTACTCAATCGGCAGTGGTTTTAGAGCGCGTTCTGGGTCAGTTTTTATACAATAAGGCATCGGGAGACGAGGAGTAGAAAGGGATCCGTTGGGCAGTCCTCCCCCAAAGCATCCATTCGAGATGACGTTTACCCTGTTGGGGAGGCATTGGAGAGTTTATGAAAGGCTTTCTGTTGGCAATAGGCTTGCTTTTCGCCGTACCGTGCGCTGCTGTAGCAACACCGGAAGAAGCGAAAGCATTGGTGCAGTCGACGGCAGACAAGGTTGTTGCGCGAGTACGGACCGAGCGGGAGGTGTTACGAGCCAATCGATCGCAGCTTTACGGTTTGGTGAATGAGCTCGTCCTGCCCCACTTCGATTTTGGGCGCATCGCGCGCTGGGTGTTAGGCAAGCACTGGCCTACGGCGAATGGGGAGCAACGGCAACGTTTCACCGACGAATTTAAGAAGCTAATGGTTCGTACCTACGCGACGGTGCTGTTGGAGTATGTAGACCAGGAAATCCGTTATTTGCCCCTAAACGCCGATCCCAACGCAGAGCGGGTAATCGTGCGCACAGAGATCGCAGCGCCTGGCGGGGGAGCGCCGCTGCCGGTAAATTACCGTTTGCACGCACGGGACAACGAGTGGAAGGTCTACGACATCTCTGTGGATGGGATAAGCTTATTGTCCACCTATCGCTCGAGCTTTGCGGCTGATATTCAGAAGTTAGGACTCGATGGTCTGATCAGTCAGTTAGCACAGAAAGATACTCCGGTTCAAACACCGGAGAAGTGATGGCGAGGATTACGCCGGTCGATGATCGGGTGTGGAACGTAACGGGGTCGTTGGATAACTACAGCATCGATGGCGGGTTTCAGGATGTGGACACAATGTTCCAGCCGGGGCCCGGTAAGGTGCTGGATCTTTCGGGTGTGGAACGATTCGACAGTGCGGGGCTCGCTTTTTTGGTCGAGCTTCAGCGCCGCGCTCGGCGTGCGGGCGTTAGCCTCAGCTACAGGAATATACCTATGCGTATGAGAGCTGTCGCTTCGGTTTACGGCTTAGATGAAATCCTTCCCGAGGAAGCCTTCGGGCCGGGTGAGGAATGAGTCTCCCAGAGCCAGACTACGGATTGTGGGTGCTATTCCCATGGTAGGTTTGCACCATATTTCGGATCTCATCCGCTACCAATCCCGGCTGTTCGAGCGGCACGAGGTGGGCGCTTTTTTCTGCGATCACAAAGCGGCCGTGGCGTTGGCGCTGAGCCAAGTGACGAAGTAACTGTAGCCACTGTTGTTCCATCTGGTCACCCAGCCCGGGCGGCAGAACCCGTAGGCCGTGTATGATTACCACCAGAGGTAAGTCCGGGTTGATGAGGGATGCAGACAGCTCATCACCGCTTTCTTTAAAGGCGGCCAGCTCGCCCAAGATCGCATGCAAGGTTTTTGCTTTAAGTCCCAGGAGTGGCGCGATCGCTCCCAGCTCCACTGAGGAAAGTACGCCAGCCAGCTCGGGCGACCATAGTTGTTGCAGCAAACCTTGAGGATCGATCATGCGTATGATCTGGTGCTGAAAAAGCTTCGGCACTTGGGTTTCATGGGGAGAATCGACCAGCACCAGCCCGGCGGTGTCGTCAGGATAAAAACTGGAAAATAAGCGCGCGTTGTACCCCCCAAACGAATGGCCCACGACGATATACGGTGGCAGCACCTTAGCGCGGGCGAGAAGGGTCCGCAGTTCCTGATGCGAGGCGGCCGCTAGTGCGGGGAACGGGGCCCAGGTCGCTCCACCCGTAACCGGCCCTATCGTAAGTGCAAACGCGGGTAGTTTGCCGCAATAGCGGTTGCACCTTGGACCAGTCGTTCGCCGAACCCCCCAAGCCCGCGTCGAGAACCACGGTTGGGGATCCTTCCCCGGCGCAGTACAGGTGAAGCTTGAAGCCGCCCACATCCAGCAATTGGCCGGGAGGGTTTTGGTCGGCGCTGACCGCACCGCCCACCAGCGGCGCAAGCAACAGGATCCGGAAAACTAAACGAAGCATGCGGTATCGCCAGAATGATTTTAGAAATTTAGAATACAGAAGCCGCTTAAAACTCTTGGTCCACTGAAGCATAGACCCTCATGCAGCAACTGATGAAATCAATCGCCGTACTGCAAGGCACGCATATGCCGGTGTTGTTGATGACGGTCGGTTTGACCGTTCTGATGCTGGTGCTCGTATCCGGGATAAGTAAAGAGGTTGAACTTTCTAAAAGACAAGAGCGGCTGGGAAAAGTCATCAGCGTGCTGCTAGTGGTCTTGGGTCTCCTGCTTTTCGTGATCCCCACCGATCCGCCCGCGCCACCCCCCCCGAGCTCGCCCGCAACGGCGGCGCCGGGATAGGATGGCAACGCAGCGGAAAAAAGCTTGAAAAATAGGGCGAAAAAGCTCCCGCTCTGCCCGGCCTCCTTGCCGAGCAGGGGGGAGTATTAGTGCTACGAGAGGAAAACGAGTTTGATAACGGCTCGCGCGGCGGTTAAATAAGATTTTGTCGTCAAGCGATGCTCTTTATTACAAACCAGACATTAATCTGCGACATATACAGACAACGCATTGCGATAGGCGGCGCGCGTAGCCCTGATCAATTCATCATACTTGGGACTATATTGTTCCAAGTCATTCAACAGTTCATCGCATTGTGCCAGTAAAGCTATCAATGTCTCCAGTATGTCCTTTTCGTGAAGTCCCACCATGTCCACCAACCGTGCATTTCCTGTCCTCCGCTCCCAGGGAAAATCTCTGTTCTTGCTCTTGAGCTCGTTGCGAACGGATAGGGTATGGCTAGAACCATGCCACAGCGTTCCCAACCCACCATGAAAGCAAAAGATCGGGGCTGCGGCCACCAACGGATGCGCCAAAGCCACATTCTTTGCTTGCCAAAAGGCGTGTGGCGACCGTCAGTTGTCGCCGAATCGCGACAAAAGGCGTCACAAAGAGACGGCTTAAGGCAATGGTCCTCGCTGAGATCATTCGCAGGAGGCGAAGATGGGATCCCTGTTGTTAACTTCTATTGGCGACCGGGGGTGAGACTGCGGGGGTGTGCTCAGAGCTTGTGGAAAAAATCTACTGCGCTCGGAACCTCGCGTTCCGGCGGTGCTCGGAATCCTCATGTATTTCACTATACACTCCGGCTGTTCGTCCCATCCTTGGGACTCGCCCCTGCGGGGCTTGCGCTCCGTTTCGCTCCTGGCAAAACGGTCCTGCGCTCCGGCGGACCGCGACTTTCGTTTTGATTGTGGCTTCTGGAACTATCTATCACAAGCGACGATAGATGCAGGGATGTGACTTCGGTTAACGGCACGTTTGACGAGCAGGTGTGGTTTTCCCATGCGCGATGGCCAAGGCGCAGGCGCCCGACCACGATGAAGAGCAAGGAAGAGCGTTGTCCGTCGGCATGAGTGAGCTGCTCAGGCTCTTTCCTCCCCCGATTGAAGCGGTGCCATTAGAGGGACTTTATCTGGCCCATGCGCTTCGGGAGGGCGATGATCGCGCGCTCGATTTCGTCTACGCCAACTTTATCACGAGCCTTGACGGCCGGATTGCTTTCAATTCCCCTCGCACTGGCTCTTTTAGCATCCCACAGGCGATCGCCAATCCGCGAGACTGGCGTCTGTTTCAGGAACTGGCCGCGCAAGCGGATGCATTGATCGTTAGCGGACGCTATGTCCGCCAGCTTGCGAAAGGCAGTGCGCAGGACATCTTGCCGCTCAGTGAGCAACCGCAATATCAGGACTTGCTCGAATGGCGGCGAGCGCAAGGCCTTGTTCCACAACCGGCGGCAGTCATCATGAGTGCAAGTCTAGACCTCCCCATTCCCCGTGCCCTTTTGACTCCTAATCGCGCCCTATTCGTGGCCACAGGGTTGGAAGCCGATACCGCCCGAGTGCAAGCTCTCGAGAGAGAGGGTCTTCGCGTGGTATTCGCCGGAGCAGGCCAACGAGTACAGGGCCGGTCTTTGATCGACGCCCTGCAACACCAGGGGCTTCGGACCATCTATTCCGCGGCCGGACCCGAGGTATTGGCAACGCTGTTGGTGGATCGCGTGCTCGATCGACTCTACTTGACTCAGGTCCCTCGCATCTTGGGCGGTGAGGACTACGCGACTATAGTCAAAGGACCAAAGCTTTCCCCGCCTGCCGGTTTCAAACTGCATTCCCTCTACTATGAGGCGCCGACCGAAGACCACGCTGGTCAGCTATTCGGTGTCTACGCCGCGGCTGGCGACTGAATTCGCGGATTAAAAGATCCTTTTCCGACCGGAGCGCAGTCGCTTGCGGTCGTGGTTCGCCCGCCATGCAGCACGCCCTTGAGGGCGGCGTAAAACGCGTCGAAGCCGGCCAGCGACCGTGCGACCAAGTCATCGGGCGGTGGCCGTCGCCACACTTCGAGGCCCCAGGCGTCAGCCGGCACCCGGTAGAGCGCGCGATCGCGCGGTCGGTTGAGGTCGACCTCGAAGCGTGAGCGCAGCGCGATCAATCGGATCGGTGCCACCCGCGCCAGCTCGGCGGTGAACGGATCCTCCTCGCGCAGCCGGGTCGCCTCGTCGAGCGCGATCAGGGCCGCGATCTCGGGGCGCAGCGCGTGACCGGCGTGGATCGCGGTCGCGACAATCGGGCCGTCGCCTTTCTCGAGCACGAACACGGCATCGCTCATGGGGCCGAAGGATCGCGCGCCCGCCGCCACTGGTCGTCGCACGGCCGAGGGGAAGATCGCCAGTTACCCAGACCGCAGGCTGCCCTTTCAAAGCCCGCCAGGTTTAACGCCCACGTGTTGTGCGGGGGGCCTGGCGGCGTGAGGCGCGCAATGGCGGCCGACAGCGCGTTCTCACGCGCCTCTCCTTCAAGGCCACGGGAGAAATGAATGAAGAGAGAGCTTTAGGTACGGACATACTCGCGTCTTTTCGGTTACGCAAGGGTTACCCCCGGCTAGTAAGCTTTACTTGCCAAAGAAGAAGCGGCACAAGGGAGCGACATGATCGACGTGCCACTTTAACAACGACCCGCATTGGAGTAGTTTGTTATAAGTTATTATCCTCTTTTTTGATTTCAATTTCCTGTTCCGGAGAGTGCCGTGCAGGGCCAGATCACTAAAAAACTATTGACAACAGGCGGTTATCGTGATCGAGTATCGCTTTTTTAGGGAAGATACTCATGGCACAGCGAACCGACGCATCGATTGTTGCGCCCTTTTCGACTCTGG
>JBOIEG010000289.1:0-5006 GCA_050740915.1 Gammaproteobacteria bacterium
TCCAGAGTCGAAAAGGGCGCAACAATCGATGCGTCGGTTCGCTGTGCCATGAGTATCTCCCCTAAAAAAGCGATACTCGATCACGATAACCGCCTGTTGTCAACAGTTTTTTAGTGATCTGGCCCTGGTCTTCGCAGCCTTGTTTGCACGGTAAAAGCCAATTAACGGTATACTCACATGTTAAGCGACTTCCAGGACTCCTGCCATGCGTATATCTGGCGATGCTTTAACCTTTGACGATGTGCTGCTGGTTCCCGCTTACTCCGAGGTGCTGCCGCGCGAGGCGCGGCTGGAAACGCGGCTTACGCGAGCCATTCGCCTCAATATTCCGCTGGTTTCCGCCGCCATGGACACGGTCACAGAGGCGAGATTGGCAATAGCGATAGCGCAGCAAGGGGGCATGGGCGTCATCCATAAGAATATGAGCCCACAGCAACAGGCCTCAGAGGTACGCCGGGTAAAAAAATTCGAAAGCGGTGTGGTCCAGGATCCGATCACCGTATCCCCGGACACCAGTATCGGCGAGGTGTTGGAGCTTACGCACTCGCATAATATCTCTGGCTTGCCTGTGGTCGAAGGCGAGGAATTGCTAGGCATCGTGACCAGCCGCGATCTGCGTTTCGAGACCCATTTCGACAACGCGGTGCGCAGCATCATGACACCCAAAGAGAAACTGGTCACCCTTCGGGAAGGGGCGGATCAGCAGGAAGCCATCTCGCTGCTGCACAAGCACCGCATCGAAAAGGTGCTGGTGGTCAATGAGCGATTTCAGCTCCGTGGCCTGATCACGGTGAAGGATATCCAAAAAGCCAACCAATTCCCCCATGCCTGCAAGGACGAGCACGAGCGGCTGCGCGTGGGTGCCGCTGTGGGAGCGGGAGCGGACAGCCCGGGGCGTGTGGAGGCGCTTTTAGACGCAGGCGCCGATGTCATCGTAGTCGACACCGCTCACGGGCATTCCAAAGGCGTACTGGATACGGTGCGCTGGGTCAAAAGACATTATCCGCATGCCCAAGTCATCGCTGGCAACATCGCCACTCCCGAAGCGGCTCAGGCCCTGGTTGATGTCGGAGCCGATGCCGTCAAGGTGGGTATGGGTCCCGGCTCTATCTGCACCACGCGCATCGTCACCGGCATTGGGATCCCGCAGATCACCGCTGTCGCCGGTGTGGTGGAGGCGCTTAGAGATACCGATATACCACTCATCTCCGACGGAGGGGTACGCTATTCCGGTGATATCGCCAAGATCATCGCCGCCGGCGCCCATGCGGCCATGATCGGAAGCCTGTTCGCCGGCACTGAAGAAGCCCCCGGTGAGGTCGAGCTATACCAGGGGCGCTCGTATAAGACCTACCGGGGAATGGGCTCCTTGGGCGCCATGTCGCAAGGCCACGGTTCCTCCGATCGCTATTTCCAGCAAAACGATGAGATCGAGAAGCTGGTGCCGGAGGGCATAGAGGGCCGGGTGCCGTACAAGGGGAGTCTCGCGGCGGTGATCCAACAGCTCCTCGGCGGCATCCGCGCCGCTATGGGCTATACAGGCTGTGCCACCTTGCAAGAACTGCGAACAAAGCCTCAGTTCGTGCGCGTGTCGTACGCCGGCATGCGCGAGAGCCATGTGCACGACGTGGCGATCACCAAAGAAGCCCCGAACTACCGCGTGGATTAGGGGGCCTTGGGCGCTATCTAAGGTCGTGAGCCCATCATTGGCGAGCATGCGGGACATACGCGGCCACCGCATCCTGATCCTAGACTTCGGTTCCCAATACACCCAACTCATCGCCCGGCGGGTGCGCGAGGCGGGCGTGTATTGCGAGATCCACCCCTTCGATACAGAAGCCGAGGCGCTGCGCCGTTTCGGCGCGCGAGGGATTATCCTCTCCGGTGGCCCCGATTCCGTTACCGTGGCTAAGGAGGTTCAAGCGCCTCCAGTGGTGTTCGAGCTGGGCGTTCCGGTACTCGGGATCTGCTATGGGATGCAGACCATGGCGGCTCAGCTTGGCGGGGAAGTAGAGAGCGCGCCAGTGCGCGAGTTCGGCTATGCCCAGATCAAGGTGCACGGCCATTCCCGCTTATTGACGGCTATCGAAGACCACGCCGACAGACGGGGTGAGGCCCTGCTGGATGTCTGGATGAGCCACGGTGACCGGGTCATGCGCCTGCCGCCCGGTTTCAAGATAATCGCCTCCAGCGAAGGATCTCCCATCGCCGGCATGGCCGATGAAGCGCGGCGGTTGTTCGGCCTGCAGTTCCATCCCGAGGTCACGCACACGCGGCAAGGCGCGCGCATCCTGCAGCGCTTTGCGGATGAGATCTGCGGTTGTGCCCAGGATTGGACCACACCCAACATCATCGAGGCCGCCGTGGCCGAGATCCGGGAACGGGTGGGCCGTGATCCGGTGATCGCCGCGCTTTCTGGAGGAGTCGACTCTTCCGTGGTGGCAACCCTAGTGCACAAGGCCATCGACGATCAGCTCACCTGCGTTTTCGTGGACAACGGTCTGTTGCGGCTCCAAGAAGCCGAACAGGTGATGAACACCTTTGCCCGACATCTGGGCATGAAGGTCATTCACGTTGATGCCCAAGAGCGCTTCCTTGGGGCGCTCGTGGACGTGAGCGACCCAGAACAGAAGCGCAAGATCATCGGCCGGCTATTCATCGAGGTCTTTGAACAAGAGGCGCTAAGAATGGGTGCGGTGAAGTGGTTGACGCAAGGCACCATCTACCCCGACGTGATCGAATCCGCGGCCGCCAAAACAGGAAAGGCTGAGATCATAAAGTCCCATCACAACGTCGGCGGATTACCGGAGCGCATGTCGCTCAAGCTCATCGAACCCTTGCGTGAGCTGTTCAAAGACGAGGTGCGCAGACTGGGACTGGAGCTGGGTCTGCCTTATGAGCAAGTCTACCGGCACCCCTTCCCAGGACCGGGCTTGGCGGTACGGATCCTGGGTGAAGTGACGAAAGCCTTCGCCGATACGCTGCGTCAAGCGGATGCCATCTACCTCGAGGAGCTGAGGAAAGCAGGGCTTTATGACCAGGTAAGCCAAGCCTTTGCCGTGTTCTTGCCGGTGAAATCCGTGGCTGTGAAGGGAGACGCGCGCCATTATGATCACGTGATCGCCTTGCGAGCGGTGGAGACCGTGGACTTCATGACTGCAAACTGGGCGCGCTTGCCCTATGAATTGCTGGACACCCTATCGCGCCGGATCATCAATGAAGTACCGGGAGTCTCGCGAGTGACTTACGACATCTCGGGCAAGCCGCCGGCAACCATAGAGTGGGAATGATCCTCGTGTAGCGTGGTTTGTCTTGGTTTTTATAAGCGGTTGATTCGATCTCCAGTAGTCAGGTTTGCCCGGTCGGAGGGCTCGCAAGTCGGCACGCTCCGAGGCGAACATAAACCGCATCGACGAGTTCGCTGCGGCGCCTGCGCCAGGGTAACCGTCAGCGCCCGCCGCTTCGCACTATCCCCTGCGGGTCACTACCAAGCCACAACGCCTGCACTGGACCTTTTCCACCGTATCGCCAACCCCGAAACCGAAGATCACTTCGATTACCCTAAAATCATGAATCCCAGCGAAACAGAGCAATCGCCCTAATAGGCCACCGACTTTCCATCTCATATCGACTCACCCCCTCTTAGCACCGGAGCTCGAACAGGCGCGAAACACGCCCAAAGGTCGCTTTGTCAAGCGCAAACAATTCCACTCGATTTCAGCGCTGGAAGCAACGACCATCTTCGCTCAGGTGTTAAAATGGTTCTGCAGAGTCTTGGGCTGAGCCCGGAAGCCCTGCGAAGGGTCTTTGACAGGAAGGAGAAGAAGCTAAAAAAGGCGACTTCCGATCCAAGAGCCTAAAGGGCACGCTTCTATGAGCGAAAAAAAGAACCCACGCGAGTTGTTGATTTTACGGCACGCGAAATCAGCCTGGGATACGGATGCCGCGACGGATCACGACAGGCCGCTCACTAAACGCGGTAGAAGGGATGCGAAACGCGTTGGGAATTGGCTGGGGGAACAAAACATAATGCCCGATTCCATCTTGAGCTCACCCGCCCTGCGGGCAGTGCAAACCACACGCACACTCTGCAAGACGCTTCCTATCGGACCCGAGCGAGTTGTCTGGGACGAACGAATTTACGAGGCCACAGCCGGTTCCCTCCTTGACATCGTCCGCGAGAGACCCGAGCGCGAACGGATCGTGCTGTTGGTCGGGCATAACCCCGGCCTCGAGCACCTGATCCTGTACTTATGCGGTGACGCCGTAGAAATACCCGAAGACGGAAAATTGTTGGCCACGGCGACGGTGGCTTGGCTTGGGGTGGCACGCGAGTGGAACGCGCTCAGTGAAGGAAGCGTGACTCTGAGATCTGTTACCCGGCCAGGATCGCTGCCCGATTGATCCCCACGGCCGGATAGCCTAACCGAAGTTGATCTTGGCCTCCAAATTGGTGCGTGAATCGGCGTTATTCAAGGCCTCCTGCAGTTCGATGCGCTTGGCTTTGTAAAGATTGTACAAAGCCATATCGAAGCTCTGCATACCGGGGACGCCGCTCGATTCCATCGCCTCCTTGATCTGACCGAGCTCGCCTTTGAGCACCAGATCCGCCAGATGCGGGGTGCTGATCATCACCTCCACCGCCGCGCAGCGCTTGGCGTCGATACCCATCACCAGGCGTTGGGAAATGATGCTGCGAACGTTTAAGGACAAGTCCAATAACAATTGTTTGTGTTCATCCTGTGGAAACAGGTTGATCACCCGCTCCAGGGCTTGGTTCGCGTTGTTGGCATGCAAGGTCGAGAGGCATAAATGCCCCGTGTTACAAAGCTCTAACATGGTCTCCATGGTCTCTCGGTCGCGCACCTCGCCGATCATAATCACGTCTGGCGATTCGCGCATCGCGCTGCGCAGCGCCGCCCGATAGGAAAGCGTGTCGACGCCGATTTCTCGCTGGTTGACGATGGACTTGATATTAGGATGAGAGAACTCGATGGGATCCTCTA
>JBOIEG010000290.1:0-5840 GCA_050740915.1 Gammaproteobacteria bacterium
CGAGGACATCATCAAGAAGATCGAGCGGGCGCGGGTCAAGATGGAGCAGATCAAGCCCAGATCCACCCTGCCCCGAGGGAAAAAGAAGGCGGCTTAACTGTAAAGTTATTTAAGGGACACTACACTAACTAACCGCGGCCGACCCGTGCGCTCTTAGGAGTAAGGGGCAGGTGAGTGTGGTTTCTGCACAGAGAAACAGATAGTTAGATCTTGCCTCGTATCATTTAGCTTAGTTTTTTCTCCCGCGGGGATAAGATCCCCACACCACCGCCGAGACCCAGTCTTAGCGCCGACTTGAGACACACGCGCCGGCAAGGCCAGGGGCAACCGCTTGACAACCGATGCCCACCGGTTGACAAGCGGCCTGATCGCAACCAAACTGGTTGCACTCGATGTTCGCTTCACTCATGTCATGAGCTCTATCACCATCAAGGATATTCCGCACAACCTACTGGAAAGGTTACGCGCGCGGGCGGCCTTGGATAAACGTAGTATGAACAAGGCGATTATCCACCTTTTGGACCAGGCGCTTTCCGAAACCAACGATGATCCAGCCATCAGGCTACGCGAGCAGCTCGATTCACACGTTCAGGCATGGTCTCGATTGGCGGGACGTTGGGATTCCGACCGCGGCAGCGCGGAAGAAATCGATGAGATTTACGCAGCGCGTTCAGAAGGACGAACGGTTACCTGGTGAAAATCCTGGACACGGATGTCTGCATCGAAATCCTGCGGGGTAATGCCCAGGTGATTAGCCGGCGCAGCCAGATCTTGGACAAGGTGGCGACAACTTGGATCACCGCCTGCGAACTTTCTTATGGCGCGGAAAGATCCCGTGCGCCGAGACATAATCAAGTTCTGCTCGTTGAATTCCTGGCTACGCTGCTGGTTATCGGTTTGGATATACCCGCAGCGGAACGCTTTGGCCAACTCAAGGCCAAACTGGAACAAACCGGCGATCGTCTCGCCGATGCCGATCTGCTAATTGCCGCCATCACACTGACGCATGGCGCCACTCTTATCACCGGCAACCTCAAACACTATCAACGCATTGAAACGTTGTGTATCGAGGATTGGATCAGGGGGGCTACCCCCACCTCGAAGTAGACCGTCATGTCTCGCGGCGGCTAGCTTCCGGGCCCGCTTTTTAAGCGACGTGGTTCCCATCGGTACGCGCCGCTACCCGCGACTCCATAGATCTAAGCCGATTTTCTGATAGATCGCTTGGACCGCCTTACCAGTGCGCCTGCATTAGGCGGGGTCTCTACGTTTTCGTCAATAGTCACCCTGCCCATAAAAGGTCCACAGGCCGCGCCGCTGAGAGCGGGCAACTTTTTCCAGCGCGTGGTATTCAAACGGTGCCGCCGGCGTCGCTAGCGCTAAGCCCCGTTCGATTAAATAGGCGCTTAAATCGATACGGTCATTCCAGCACACGGCGCGCAGGCTGCTATCGGAGTATTTCCCTCGCACACGGCAATGCACGAAACCTGAGAGCTTGAAGTTCAGTGCCCGTGCCGCCCTCTGCTGTTCGCAGCTCAAGGGCTGCACGCTGTTACCGCAAGAGCGATTCAGCGCAGGGATATAGACGCCAAAAAGCCGAATGCGCCGTCCGCTCAAACTTAAGGTCGCGTCGTCTTGCACGATGGCAACGCCTCTGATGTCGGCGGCACTAACAGACGCCGGAGTAACCACGACCGCTGCGGATACAAAAAGGGCGAGCATCCTGCTGTTGTTCATGACGAGTACGCTGAATTTGTTGAGCCTACGAGTGTAGCATGCCGACGCTCTTGGATCGGTGTGGTACCCTTCCATGTTCACTTACCCTCTGCGCGCTACCCGTTTTCGGCCATGATGGGTGGGCGATTTCCGCTAGGGACGGCAAATTCGCTATGATCGGCGCTAACACACTCGCAGCCTCCTTCCTATGGAACTCTCACCGATAACTGCCCTGTCCCCTGGCCCAGGACTTGGACCAGGCGTGGGAGGTGTTGGCGGAACCCATTCAAACGGTGATGCGGCGTTACGGGATCCCGGATGGCTATCAGCGATTGAAGGCGCTAACCCGGGGTCAGCCTGTCTCTCAAGAGCAGATCCGGTCTTTCGTACAAGCCTTGGAGATCCCCGTTGAAGCCAAGGAACGGCTGCTCAAATTAACGCCCGCCCTGTATACCGGAAACGCGCAAGTAATGGCTGAGAGCTTGTGAAAAACCGTCGCGAGCGAAGGAAGGTCGCGTTCCGCCGGAGCGCAGGAACCGCAGTGTATATTGAAATACATGGGGATTCCGAGCACCGCCGGAACGCGAGATCCCGAGCGCAGTAGGTTTTTTCACAAACTCTGAGGCGTTGAACTATGCTATGGCTTCGCCTATGCCTCTGGTGCCGCCGGTCACGAGCGCGCTTGCCGGTGAATTCGGTTTCGGAGGAGCCGCTCATCTGTGTATCTCCACTGGAACTCTCTTTGGTGGCCTAACTTTGAGATAGCCCTCGATTTCCAGTCCACTGGGTTCACCCCGGCTGCATGGACTCGGACCAGAACTTCGCCGGCCTCTGGCTTCGGGCGCGGGGCGTCTTCGTACTTGAGTACCTCCGGCCATCCGACTATTCCCTTGTGTACGATATAAGCTAGGACAGCTGATTGGAGAGCGCCGAAGGCTGTTAAGCCCGTTCTGGTAAGAGTTTCAATTTGTCTGCAAGGCTTGGCCAGCCTCCCCATACTCTTTGAGTAGTAGTTCATCTCGACGACTCGCTTCGTTCTTATTGGACCTGAACATGGACATGGCGGCGATGTTAAGGGAGATTGAGCTGGCTACTTCATCCGCTTCACCGGGGCTTCGCTTGGTTCCGGTTTCGTCTCTAGGTCTTGCTCAGATTCGTAGGTCAAAAGCGGCTTGGAGCAAGTCGATCAATTCGATCTGAAGCAGAGAAGGCACGTATTCTTCGACCTTATTGTCGGAGTCCTCAATCATGGCAAGATATTAAGCTGAAATCCGTTCACGAATTTTTTCCAATCTACTGATCTCGCTGGTTACAGCATCTTTCATGGTTGCGAGGTCCCTTGATAAGTTCGTCGCGTTGGTTTCGATAGATCTCGTCGACTGCTCTATCCGTGCCTTGTTGGTTTCTGGCAAAAACCTTCCTTTTATCGTATCTCTAATATCAAATGTTGCTTGGTTTATCTTCCTTAATCTGCGATCCAGGTCGTCGAGTTTCATGGCGAGGGCAAAATCAATTTCGCTTGAGATAGTGGGGTACCAAGCGCCGACGATTAGCTCTGTAGTAGGTATATGCGCTCTGGTAATTTCAAACCAATTTTCTTAAATGTGCCCCTCCTGATATTCGGCGAAAAGTTTCATTATTTGATACGTGTCCTTAAGTTCCTTGTCTCTTTTATCTAAATCCTTTTCCGTATGCTGTAGCATCTCCGTAATGCTCGGAAACAGTTTTGGTCTAAATTCTAAAGATGGCAGCAGTACATTGCCTGAAATAGCAATGTTTTGATTAAGCTCTCTGCTAACTGATTTCAGCGTATGTAGATCCCTCTTCAGAGTCGCTAAAGTGTTTTTATTTATTTGTAATTCGAGCGTCTTGGTGACGCTATGAAGCCCTAGTAACAGCCCAACGGCTAAAGATACCAACCCTCCGAATATCGCACCCAGTATTTCTCTTCTATAGGTTGACAAGAACATTATCTTGCCTCCGAAAATCCATGTGGATAAAGTTTGTCCTCAACGCGTAAAGAGCAACATCGTTATGATACGGGAGATCTACCTTGCAGTTGCATATAATTTCTGCGATTAGCCGCAGGGAGATCGTCGATTGTAGGCACCAGCGCGAACGCCACGCTACGCGTTCCATGCTCATATGTCCGCCTGGACCTAGGCAACCTTCCTTCCCCTCGTTCAAAAGCTTCCAGGCGCCTTCCACGTTTGGGCTTAGGCGGTAGAGCTCGCCGGCATAGCGAAAGGTAACCGCGCTCCCGGCCGTGCTGGTGCTCGTAGGTCACGGGCACCGGGACCGCCTTCGCGATTTCGGCCAGGGTGCGGGCGAGGGGGCTGGTGGTGGTGTGGTTTAGAAGCATGCCGAAAAAAGTCTACCCATTTGTATACCCCGCGCTGCCTGGTGCTTCATAGCTAACTGCTAAGTAGTTGTTATAGAAAGACGCTAGTTCGCGGCCGCGCGCGAAACGCGCCTGACAAGTTATCCAACGTAGCTTCTCTTTAGCCGCCGTTGAGGTTCAGCTAGCGATTCAGCAGGCGCAAGTCACCTCTTGCCAAGTCCAAAACGAACGCTCACGGAACAGTCGGTAATGACACGCCCTTAAAAGATGACGGCCGACGCGAAACAGGTTGTGGGCTGTGAACAGACAGGAATCGTTGCGCTTGTGCGGGTGATCGCTTCATCTGTCTCTCGTGCTGGCGCGTATGTCGGTGTGAGGCTTCCGCTCGGTTGTTGGCGTATCGGTCCTGGCAATGCATGGTCGATGGCATGACTTCGTTTCTTGCAGCTCGATAGCTCTTCAGTTTGTCGGTGACCATCAGCCTCGGCGATCGGCCTTGGTGCTTCAACATCTTGCGGAAGAAGCGCTTAGCGGCTTGCTTGTCCTTACGTTTCTGCACGAGGATATCGATGACGTTATCGTCCTGATCAACGGCTCGCCACAGATATCGCCTTTCACCTTGCACCGTGACGATCACCGCCTCATCCATGAGCCACGTGTCCCCCAATTGGCCTTGGCGTTTGCGAAGCTGGTAGCATAGTTCGGACCGAACTTCATGCACCACTGTCGAATGGATTCATACGTAACGATGACCCCTCGCTCAGCCAGCAGATCTTCGATCTCTCTAAAACTCAGCGTGAACCGATGATAGAGCCACACCGCATGGCTGATGATCTCGGGTGGGAAGTGATAGCCGCGATAGGTTGTTTGAACTGTTCATGCCGGTATTATGGATGATCGCTACTCAAGCTGACAGAGCCGTCGAAAGATGGCATTGGACTTAACCCAACAAGGGATGACTTTGTGGCATCCCAGGAGAGGAAACGTATGAACAGACGATGTGAGCATCTGACCAACCTGACTGCAGTCGATTTCCCGCCGCCGAACACACCAAGGCTAGTGGCGGCTCGCAGTTCGAGCATTTTCGCAAGCTGATTTCGCGCGATTTCCAGGGCTTTACAAAAACACTGTTCTGCTTCATTGAGTGATTGCGACACAGCTTGTACAGATAGCGGTTCGCGGTCCGTGACGTGCGTTCCGGCTCGGTGAAACGTGTGGGCGGCGCGATCGGCGAAACGCCGCCGCGGTGGCACAGATCCACCCGTATCTTGCCGCCGCTCGTTCGTCTTTCCAACCACACGACCCACCGCGCGGCTGACACGTGGGTGACGGTGCGGAGCATCGAGCTTTCGGACCGGTTCCAGGACCGTCCACGCGCGCGAAGGTGTACAGCCCATGAGTCAGATCGGTAAGCCGCCGTGCGATGACGCGCTGATACGGCACGGCGGACAAGCCACACCATGCGCGCCGGCGTCGAGGCGGTGGGTGCTGGTCGCGGCGATTGCCGGTTCGAGTCTGGCGTTCATCGACGGCACGGTGGTCAACGTTGCCCTGCCCGCCATTCAACGCGATCTGCAGGCCGATGCGTTCGAGGCGCAGTGGGTGGTGGAGTCGTACGCGTTGTTCCTGGCCGCGCTTCTGCTGGTCGGCGGTTCCCTGGGAGACCACTTCGGTCGGCGCATGATTTTTGCGATTGGCGTCGTGCTGTTCGCGGCGGCCTCGGTTGGCTGTGCGCTGTCCGCGGACGTCCGCCAGCTCATCACGGCGCGCGCAGTGCAGGGCG
>JBOIEG010000291.1:0-6499 GCA_050740915.1 Gammaproteobacteria bacterium
GGACATCATCAAGAAGATCGAGCGGGCGCGGGTCAAGATGGAGCAGATCAAGCCCAGATCCACCCTGCCCCGAGGGAAAAAAGAAGGCGGCTTAACTGTAAAGTTATTTAAGGGACATTACACTAGGCAGATGAAGAAAGGGGAAATCCCAACGTCTGGAGGCTAGGCTGCTCATGCCCCCAAACGTTGGGTAGCAGGCGCACTGCGCACCTGATGGAGGCCCTTTAATCTCGGTTAATCCCAATTGAGCGCACCACCCGTTTTGTATTCGGTGACGCGAGTCTCGAAGAAGTTCTTCTCTTTTTTCAGATCGGCGATTTCACTCATCCAAGGGAAGGGATTCGTTGCCCCAGGAAACTGCTCGGGCAACCCGATCTGAGCGCATCGCCGATTAGCGATGAAATGCAGATATTCTTCAAACATCTTGGCGTTCAGTCCCAGGGTGCCCCTAGACATGGTGTCGTACGCATACTGGGTTTCGAGATCTACCGCCTCGCGCATCATCTCTGTCGTTTGCTCTTTGAAAGGAGCGGTCCAAAGCTCTGGGTTCTCGATTTTTATTTGATTGATCACATCGATGCCAAAATTCATGTGCATGGATTCATCGCGCATGATGTATTGGAACTGCTCCGCTGTGCCCATCATTTTGTTTCTTCTTCCCATGGACAGCACCTGAACGAAGCCTACATAGAAAAATATGCCCTCGAAGATCAAATAAAACGCGATCAGCTCGCGCAATAGCTTCTGGTCATTCTCCGGGGTTCCGGTGCAAAAATGGGGATCGGAGAGATATTGCGTGTAGGACAAGGCCCACTCGGCCTTGCGCGCCACGGCGGGTACTTCCCGGTACATATTGAAGATCTCACCTTCATCGAGCCCCAGCGATTCCACGCAGTATTGGTAAGCGTGGGTGTGCAAGGCTTCTTCAAAGGCTTGCCGCAACAGGTATTGCCGGCACTCCGGATTGGTGATGTGCCGGTACACCGCGAGCACGAGGTTATTGGCCACTAAGGAGTCCGCGGTGGAAAAGAAGCCGAGGTTGCGCTTGATAATGATGCGCTCTTCTTCGCTCAGGCCATGAGGATCTTTCCAAAGCGCGATATCGGCGTTCATGTTGATCTCTTGGGGCATCCAGTGATTGGCGCAGGCGTCGAGATATTTCTGCCAGGCCCACCTGTATTTGAAGGGCACCAGTTGGTTGAGATCGGCACGGCAGTTGATGATCTGTTTGTCGTCCACACAGATCCGCGCGGCGCCGATTTCGATGCCTTCCAAACCCGTCGCTCCATGGATCGAAAGGGCATTGCGCGCTACCCCCTGCCCGCCTGCTTGCTCAGCAGAGAAACGATGAGCCTCATTAAAAGGGATCTCTGCGGGTTCGGGAGCGAATGGCGGCGTTGCAAATTTTGCGATTGGGTCTTCCCAGTCCAGCATGTCTTTAACCCTCTTTGATTCGTTGCGCTTACGCCTATTGGCAAGACTCGCACGCCGGGTCCAGAATGGAGCAGGCTTCTGGCGTTTCCTCGACGCCGTCGCGGTTCACGGCGTTTAATTTGCCATCGGCAAGCGTGCTCTTCTCCACGTGGGTAGCGCCCATGGTACGCAGGTAATACGTGGTCTTGAGCCCACGCACCCATGCCAGCTTGTAAAGATTATCGAGCTTTTTCCCGTTCGATTCCGCTATATAAAGATTCAACGATTGCGCCTGATCGATCCATTTCTGGCGCCTCGCAGCGGCTTCGACCAGCCACCGTGCATCGATCTCAAAAGCGGTCGCATATAAGTCTCTAAGTGCGTTGGGCACCCGATCAATCGAGCGAACACTGCCATCGTAGTACTTGAGATCGTTAACCATCACCTCATCCCACAGCTCGAGCCGTTTCAAGGCTTGCACCAGATACGGATTGACCACGGTAAACTCGCCCGAGAGATTGGATTTAACAAACAGGTTTTGGTAGGTAGGCTCTATCGATGGGCTGATACCGCAGATATTGGAAATCGTCGCTGTGGGCGCGATCGCCAGGCAATTCGAGTTGCGCATGCCGAGCGTTTTCACTCGCTCGCGCAAGGCTTCCCAGTCTAAAGAAACCGAGCGATCTATTTCGAGATAACCCCCGCGGCCTTGCTCCAGCAAGGAGATGGAATCGACAGGCAATACGCCCTTGCTCCACAAAGACCCCTCAAAACTGGAATACCGGCCACGCTCCTCCGCCAGATCGGTGGACGCTTTGATGGCGTAATAGCTCACCATCTCCATCGACCGGTCTGCAAATTCGATCGCTTCGTTCGAGGAAAAAGGAATGCGTTGTTTGTACAAGGCGTCTTGAAAACCCATGATCCCAAGCCCTACGGGTCTATGCCGCAGGTTAGAATTGCGCGCCGCCGCCACGCTGTAATAGTTGTAATCGATCACGTTATCCAACATGCGCACCGCAGTGCCGATGGTTTGCGCCAGCTTCTGTTCATCGAGTCCTTTTTCGGACACATGCTGTGCGAGGTTGACCGAACCGAGATTGCACACGGCTATCTCATTAAAAGAAGTGTTCAAGGTGATCTCTGTGCACAGGTTAGAGCTGTGCACGACCCCGGCGTGTTGCTGCGGGGAACGAAGATTACAGACATCCTTGAAAGCGAGCCATGGATGGCCGGTCTCGTACAGCATGTTGAGCATCTTGCGCCATAGATCACCGGCGCTGATTTTCTTGAAGTTCCTGATCTCACCGCGCACCGCCTTTTGTTCGTAGTACGCGTAGCGCTGCTCAAACGCCGGTCCGTATAGCTCGTGCAGATCGGGCACTTCATCCGGAGAGAACAAGGTCCATTCGTCATCATTGCACACGCGCTTCATGAACAGATCCGGCACCCAATTGGCAGTATTCATGTCATGCGTTCGGCGCCGATCGTCCCCGGTGTTTTTCCTAAGCTCCAAGAACTCCTCGATATCGACATGCCAAGTTTCTAGGTAGGCGCAGACCGCGCCTTTGCGCTTACCTCCCTGATTCACGGCCACGGCCGTGTCGTTGGCTACCTTTAGAAACGGCACCACCCCTTGGGACTTGCCGTTTGTGCCCTTGATATGGGCGCCCATGCCGCGCACGGGAGTCCAATCGTTGCCCAAGCCACCGGCGAATTTAGACAATAGGGCGTTGTCCTTCAGCGCGCCGAAGATCCCGTTGAGATCATCGGGGACTGTGGTTAGATAACAAGAGGAAAGCTGGGGTCGCAGCGTGCCGGAATTGAACAGCGTTGGGGTGCTGCTCATGAAGTCAAAGCTGGAAAGCAGATCATAGAATTCGATCGCACGAGCGATGGGATCGATCTCGTTGATCGCCAAACCCATGGCAACCCGCATGAAAAACGCTTGTGGCAGCTCGAAGCGAACACCACCACTATGCAAAAAATAGCGGTCGTAGAGCGTCTGTAACCCCAAGTAGGTAAATTGAAAATCACGCTCTGGACGGATCGCTTGCCCCAACTGAACCAGATCATAGTGCTCTAGCCTGGGGTCCATCAGCTCGATCTCGATGGCGCGTTTTACATAGGCTCTGAAATATTCCGAATAACATTGCGCCATTTCCTCTTGGCTCGCCGTTTCCGCCCGGGCAAAGACAAAGCTAAGGGCCTCTTTACGCAAGGCCAGCAACAGCAAACGGGCCGCGACATAGGCGTAGTTAGGCTCTTTTTCGATGAATGACCGGGCGCTCATGATCAATGCCTGATCGACATCCTCTTCCCGCACCCCGTCGAATAAATTGCGCACGCTTTCAGCCACGATGACAGCGGGTTCTGTCTCGGACAGTCCTTGACATGCCTCCGCTACCACGCCCTCCAGCCGTGCTCGATCAAGCGGGCGACCTTGTCCGTCCTTGCCTACAACCTGGATCTCCGGTTCCTCGGATATCTTGGGTTGCGCTTTTGCCGCGCGCGCCAAGGCGCGCTGTTCACGGTACAAGACATAAGCGCGCGCCGCTTTGTGCTCGCCAGAGCGCATCAGCGCAAGCTCGACCTGGTCCTGAATATCCTCTATGTGGATCGTGCCCCCTCCTGGCAAACGGCGGGTAATGGCGTAGGTGACTTGTTCCGTAAGCCGATCCACCGTCTCGTGAATGCGCCTTGAAGCTACCGCATTTCCTCCTTCGACCGCGAGAAAAGCCTTGGTCACCACCACTTTTATTTTGTCGCGGTTAAACGGCGTGACCTTGGAGTTACGGCGGATGACGCGGTAACCGCCCGGGCTGTGCGCGGCCAATTCGGAAACAGAGGCGCCATGGGTTCCCCGGATCGCGGCCTGGCCGGCGGTGGGTATGCTGTGTGCGGTGGAATTCTCTAAGCCCATCGGGCTCCTCCTCGGCTTGTTTCTCTTTCGATATGCTCTGGCTACGCCGCAGCCTGGAGTTATAGCGGGCTAGCGTAGGCTCCCGGTTTCATGACAAAAGTCGCTATTTCGTTACGTTCGCGAAATCTGCTGGTTCTGGTTTCGCTGGGACATAGGCGACTTAACCAATGTCAATGTAGCACAATAAAGTGGGGTGTTAAAGCTCAGAGACCACAATATGATGTGTATTGTTTGTTATCAGTCTGGGTGTGGACAGGGGATAAATTGGGGATAATTCAGGCAAATCGGCGCCGCTTCAATCTGTTACAAGAAATCTCTAATACCGTAAAGCTATTTCGAAAATTAACGCTTTAGCGCTAAGCTAAGGCCATCGGCCACCGACAACAGGCTGATACCCACCCGCGGGTCCCGGTGTAACACGTCGTTGAACTGGCGCAAGGCTAGAGTTTGCGGATCACTCGCTGCTGGATCGGCCACTCTCCCGGACCACAAGACATTGTCTACCGCGATCAAGCCTCCGGGGCGGAGCAAACGTAACGCCCCCTCGTAATAGGCCAGGTAGCTCTCTTTGTCGGCGTCGATAAAGATGAAATCGTAGGTTTGCTCTTCGCCCACGCTGATCAACCAGTTCAGGGTCTCTATGGCCGGTGCCAGCCGCAGCTCGATCTTCTCCGCCACACCCGCCTCTTCCCAATAGCGTTGCGCGACGTTGGTGTAGGATTCATCGATGTCACAGGCAACCAACTTGCCCTCGGGTGGTAGCGCCAGGGCCGTCCACAATGCGCTGTATCCCGTGAATACGCCCACTTCCAAGGCGCGGCTGGCGCCCATGAGCTCGATCAGCAAGGCCATAAACTGGCCTTGCTCGGGGGCGATCTGCATGTTGGCCATGGGGTAGTGGCTAGTCTCTTCACGCAGGCGCTGGAGGATCGGTGGCTCTCGAAGCGACATGGATTTAAGGTATTCATACAACTCATCGGTCAGGGTGATAGTCTTGTTTGTCATGGAGATCGTCCGGCAACAGTTTAATCGGCGCCTTATTCAAAGTGCCCAGGGTATTCTTTTCTGATCCGCTCGAGGGTGCTATGGAATTTTTTCTCAGCCCCTTACTCTATACATGCTCAGAGTAACAGTAGAGCCCCGGTTAGAAAAAATGTCAGCAGAGACTCATTTTCATAGCGACAGCAGTTTCTCTGGCTCCCTAGTAGCGGAAACAGCGATTATACAAATCACCGACCCCCATATCTTTGCTTCCCCCGAAGCGAGCTTGGACGGCGTCAATACCGCCGATTCGCTCGCGCAAGTCTTGTCTTTAATGCGTAAGCGAGATTGGCCCCCGGCAGCCGTCGTGCTGACAGGGGACTTGGTTGAGAAGATATCGCGTGAAGCCTATCAGAATCTGCGCGCCACGCTACTGGAGTTGGATGTCTCCGTTTATTGCCTGCCGGGCAATCACGACGACCCCGAGCTCATGCGGCGGGTTCTCCCTGGAGAAAACATCTACCTCGTCGACCACGCCTTGTTTGGGGAATGGATACTGATCTTTCTCAACACCCATCTTCCCGGAAACCATAGTGGCCATCTCGACCAAACGGCGCTCGAATGCTTAGCGCGTTTGCTTCGCCATCCGCAAGCAGAACATGCCTTGGTCTGTCTGCACCACTCCGTAGTGCCGATAGGCAGCCTCTGGCTGGATGCAATGAGACTCGATAATCCCGAAGAATTGTTCGCCGTGTTAGACCAGCAACCCAAAGTTAAGGGCGTGATCTGGGGCCATATCCATCAAGAGTTCTCGCTATATCGCAAAGGCGTAGCATTGCTGGGCACCCCTTCCACCTGCGTCCAGTTTCTACCCGGAAGCGATCGCTTCGCAACGGATGCCCAGCGCCCCGGGTATCGCTGGTTGACACTGGGTGCCGACGGCCGTTTGCAAAGCGGGATCGTCCGAGTGCCCGTCTAAGCTGCTAGTGTAGTGTCCCTTAAATAACTTTACAGACTTTCCAGTGATTGCTATAGTCTCGCTCATGCCGAACACCAGCGTGGCGATCAAGTTGCAGCCGGCTGAACGCACGCAGCTGGAGACATGGGGATCCGCACACGGAACTCCGCAACAGGTGGCGCTGCGCTGCCGGATTATCTTGGGCGCCCTGGCGGGTCAGAACA
>JBOIEG010000292.1:0-3119 GCA_050740915.1 Gammaproteobacteria bacterium
GTCGATTGCCTTGATGACCACCCGAACCTCGATTTTGGCGCTCAACACGTACGTTATGGCTTTGGTGTTCAACCTAAGTCCGACAGGCTCCTAGGAAAAGGTGCGCCACTTCTGCGTTGGTCGCGGAGGAATCCCAATCGTCGGCATAAGCCACCTGGCCCCTCCAGGTACCCGGTGGCCGCACCTTGGGCGCTACGTATTTCACAATTTTCGCCACGGGCACGCCGTTGCGGGCCAGCACCACGTCTTCGCCTTGTTCCGCTGCGGCGACCAGGCTCGATAAACGACTCTTGGCTTCCAGCATATTGACTAGCATCGCGACCCCCATCTTAGCCAGGCTTAGCTAAGATGGAAGTGTGCGCGTTTATCGCCAGATTTCAACCAGCAAGCAGCGAGAAGAAAGGACCATGGCCCTCAGCTTTCGTCCCATCGGCCCCGACGACCAGGCCTTTCTCCTTGAGGTCTATGCCAGCACCCGCCGGGAGGAGCTGGTACTGGTGGATTGGGACGAAGACGAAAAGGCGCGTTTCCTCCAGATGCAGTTCGCCGCTCAGCATCAGTACTACCAAGACTACTACACCGAGACCGACTTTCTCATCATTCTTCTGGATGAGCTTCCCGTCGGACGCCTCTACCTCGCCCGCTGGCCGGGTGAGATCCGCATCGTAGACCTCGCCCTCCTGCCGGCGCATCGAAATGCGGGGATCGGCACACGGATATTATCGGACATGCTGGCCGAGGCCACCCTCGCCGGCAAGCCGGTCCGTATCCATGTGGAAAAGCTCAACCCCGCCCTACGGCTCTATGAACGCCTGGGGTTTACCCGAATTGCCGACAAGGGGGTCTATTGGTTCCTGGAATGGGTGTCCCGCTGTCCCTCTCCGATCAGGCACAAATCGCCTCGTAGCGCAGGCCCTCCCCGTCGACGCCGATGGGCACCAGAAATAGATCTAACACCCCTAAGCTCCGATGCTCTACCGGGTAGATCTTCTGGATGAGCACGGGCGCCTTGGGTCCGCGGAACACCAGCGAGAACGGCTCCCGCTCGGCACGGGGGTATTTATGACCCAGCCCGTTGACCTCCACGAGATCCATTTCGATGGACCCCGCAATGATAAATCCCTCGTTGAGGCAATCAATCCAGATCTCTTTGGTCAGCGTCTCCAACATGCGAACGGCGATGGACCGGTTGAATCTAGACCTATCACCGTGATGGTAAGAGTAGCCGCTTTTCAAGTGCCTGAAAACGGATCCGTCACGAATGAACGATAGTGGTCGGGGAAAAGGACCTCGAATGGAACGAAGGTTCCCCCCATCGTGCTCCGCTTCATCCGAGTTTGACCGAACTCGGCGCCGCCGGGTGCTGCATCTAAACTTCGCTCAGGATAAACTCCGCGGAATCCGGAGGAAGTGATCCCGGATTCCCCTTCGGTTCATCCGGGCTTCTATGAGAATGTCCCCTGTGGTTTATCTTATTAGCTGAAGCTTGGCCCGCCGGACTTCTCCACGTTTTGCCCACGGCCCGGCATAAGCGCATTATCCATCCACGTGCGCCATACCCACCAACTCGGCGCGGACTTCGAGCGGCGTGCTAACCGCGCCGCCGAACTCGAAGCGCACGATGCGCGCTCCCAGGCGCAAGTGAAAGCCTTCACTATCGACCCCCGCCATAGCCGGCTTATCGTCGGCCGACACGGGAATACGCTGGTTTTCGCAGTAGCGAACCAGCGCTTTCTGGTGGTCCTCGTTCATATGCTGGACCATGGTTTGCTCCTGCTCGGGGCTAAACGGATTGGGCCGCAATAATTGCTCAGGCGCCAGCCAGTGTATGCTCCCGAACCCGCCGATATAGCGCGCCCGCACCAACGCCAAGCGGTAGAATTCGAAGTCATGGGTCTGGTGATAACCTCGCGCTTGAGGAAAATAACGGTAGTAGCGAGCGGGAGTGTCGCCGTTCCCGTCCGCTATGGGCTCCGCATTGGCGAGGCAGGTCAGCCGCGCCGTGGCTTGTATGTCGTGCGCGCTATCTTCGCATACGATCAAGGATACCTTGGGATCGGCCAGGATGTTCTTGGTGTGCTGCGCGATCCGGCTGATGAGGATAACTGGCCACCCCTGGCGGTCCAGGCAATAGGGCACCACCGAGCCAAAGGGATAGCCGGGCGCCTCCACCGACAGCGTGGACAACACCCCATGATAACCGCCCAGCAAGAGGCGGCGGGCCTCTGCACCAATGCTTGCCGTGCTCACTTTATCGCCTTGTCCGATGCCGCTCCCTCGCGCTAGACGGGATCCCTAGAGGTCAATGATCTCAACCGTCGTGCCGTAACGGGACAGCTTTGCGTCTGTGCTCAACAAGATGAGAGGCTCCGTCATGCTTTGCGCGACCAGCAGGCGGTCGAAGGGATCTTTGTGGTCGTCAACGCTAGGAAGCCCGGCGACTGTCAGCAGGTGGCGATTATCGATCCCAAGCCAACGAAATCCGTCCCGTTCGATCTGGCGGGCAAATTTTGGCAGATCCAGGCGCAACTTACCGAGGTTCACTTTGATAGCCAGTTCCCAAAGCGTGGCCTGGCTAACGAAAACCCCGTCTTCTGCCTGCTCGACCCATTCCCGTGCCTTCGCGGGTACCTGCTTGGCATCTGTTAACCACCACAATGCGATTTGTGTGTCGAGCAACAATCTCACGCGCCGTCTTCCAGACACTCGAACAGGGCGTCAAGCGGTTGCTCGAAGTCGGTGGCGATCCACGCTTCCCCTTCCATGCTGCCCGGCGGTGCGATGGTTCGCTTCACTGGGGTGTAGGGCGTCAGTTTGGCAATGGGGTGTCCCGCCTTGGCGATGACGATTTCCTCGCCCTGTTGTACCTGTTCCAGGAGCTTGGAGAAATGCGTTTTTGCTTCGTGGACGTTGACAGAACGCATAGGATGTTCCTGCTCAAAGACTAACAGTTAGTCTACTATATGACCTCTGCAAAACCATGCGATGACCAACCCATGGGTACCTGCGACCCGGCCGGGTCGGCCTAGGAGCCTGTCGGACTTAGGGGATCGTAGCGAGGCGAGTGGGAAATCGAGGGCAGTTTTTCGATCATTTGAGGCGAATAGCGAGTGCTATTT
>JBOIEG010000293.1:0-13691 GCA_050740915.1 Gammaproteobacteria bacterium
GTCCATATATCCACAGCCAGAGCCTGTAGGACTTGCGTCAGAATCGTTGTTTTCCTCAGACGCCCTTAACTCCATGGGGTCTATCAAGTAGAAAACTACCCACAAATTTTGCTGAGGAGCCAAAAAATGACGACCCTGCGGCGGTGGATCGTCGATCCGTTCCGGATAAACATAAGTTCGGCGGTCATAGCCGAGGGTCAGGCCGGCATCGTCGGCGACGGTTCTCACGGTGGCCCCGAAGCCTTCGATGGCCACCACCCAGGCGCCCTCAGTCCGATGCACGTCGGCGATCAACAGCCCACTCTCGGTGGAGCATCCGCTCAGCAAGCAGAGGAGCATCGCGGCGTGCCACAGAGCGGTGATTTGCGTCCAAGACGGAAGTGCACCATGAAAATCAATCATCCTCCCATCAGGCGTTATCGGTCCCGCGCCTTAATTTCATTGAAGTCCATGGGAGATACACACCATGGCTCCAACCCTTTTGGCGGCAAAAATTACGACGCTACCAATTGGTGGGCTTGGTGCGGCCTGGCCCTATGCCTGATACGATCAAAACTATCAGCGCCACGCTAGTGCTCGTCTACCTTATTTTGATGCATCTGCAAGCCGCCCCGCCGCCAGCGGCGTGGCGCGGGTGCGCAGAAATAGCGAGCCCTATTATTTCAAGGACCCGCAACAAAGTCGATGGCGGCGCGCCGGCTTGCCCTGTGGGAACGGGGCCAGAAGGCTCAGAGCGGTGTTGCAGCGGCTTGAAATAGGAGTGGGCTATTCCGGCGCCGCTCAGATGCATCAAAATAAGACAGAGCACTAGTAGCGTGGATCGAAATCCTTTTTCTGTTGATATTCTCAATCTAAAAACGTTCGCAGCTATCCTTCGCCGTCGCTCGGGCAGGTACCGGGTGCAGTCCCTTTTGTGCGCAGCGAAGGAGAAAAGAGGTTAGCATCTACCATGGCGCCGCAGCAATATTCGGTCATCCGCAGTTTCTTTGGACACGTTCGTGTTTGTCGAACCTCGTGCTCCCTATCGCGTTTTAGTACTATAACCGTCACACCATAAGACCGGTGGTTTGGACATGAAGTCAATTACCCTTTCGGCCCTGAAACGTCCTCGCTGCTACATTCCCCTGAGCCTGTTTTTGATCCTCATCGTTGTTTTGGGGATCCTATTTCATCCATCGATTCAGAAAAAGATCCTCCTGGCTCAACTCACGCCACTCACCGAGGAACTGCATATCGCCCATGTCCACCTGACCCCCTGGTCCTTGACCCTTGAAGACGCCCAGGCGCGCTACAAGGGAGGCAATTTCCGGCTCAAAACCGGTCTGGTGAGATTTTGTCTCAGCGCACTGATTAGAAAAACGATCAGCCTGCAGCAAGTATCCGTCGATGGACTCGCAGTCGATTTGACCCAATTCAAGCCCGATGAGAAACCTAAGAGCGATATCCCTTTTGCCGGCGCACTGGCTTCTTTGAACACGGGGTTGCGGATCGCCATCCGCGAGCTGACCGCAAACGGGCGAGTGACGACCAAACCCGGTGAGAAGATCCTTGCCAAGCTCGATGGCGGGCTGAAGGCGGATGCGGTCGGTGGATTCAGCGTCGCCCTGAGTCTTCAACGCCAAGACCAACAGCTCGCTGTCCAGGGGATGGTTTATCTCAAGCAGACCCCCAAACGTGGATTCGAGGCGATAGCGACGGATCTGCACGTGCGCCTTAAGGCAAAAGCACTGCCGGTCGAGGAAAAGGCACGGATTGCCGTATCGGTCAAGGAGGGCGTATTGTCCAACACCGCTCGCACCGGCGAGCACGCGATCAGCCCGGAAGCGATCAGGATCGGGATCTATCTGGACCCCGGCAAGCCTCGTTCCGTCTTGGGCTTTGCCGGGGTCTATGACGGCAACGTGGGCCTGCTGCGAGGGGCTTATCGAGTAAGCGCCAATCAGGCGCTGTTACGCCCTTACCTCAAAGGACAGCCCTTGCCCGATTTGATCGACAAGCTCACGGGCCAGGTAAACCTGGATATCACGAAACTCATCGGCGACGTAACCCTCAACAATGATCTCGCGTTGATCGACGTCAGGAAATTCTCCGCCGATCCGTCAATGCCGCGCAAGCTTTCCGTGGTATCCGATCTGAGCCTCACTTTAGAGGCGGATGCTCTGCGGCTTAGCCGCTTTGACACCCAGCTCGTGGACGACGCCGGTAAGCGCTATCTGAGCGCCACGCTCCCGAGCGCGGTTCGCCTGGGCTTGGAGGATCCAATGCGGTACTTGGAAAAAAACAAGCCCCTTTTCCTTCTGCGACTCGATCAGATCCCGGCTTCCTGGGCCGCTCCGCTCATACCCGATTACAAAATCAGCGGTGGCCTACTGGAAGGGGAATTTAGGCTTGTCGCCGCAAAAGACGATACCTTGCGCGTTGTGGCCATCAAGCCTCTTTCCCTCAACGGGGTGCGTCTTTCCCAAGGCGAGCGGCCCATCGCCGAGCAACTCGCGCTCACCTTGCGCCCGCAGCTGACATTCAACAAATCCGGGTTAAGGGTGGTCATCGAAGATCTCACGATCGAAGAGGGCGCACGCCGCCTTGCCTCATCGACACTGACAGCACGGATCCCAAACGCAAGTAAGGAAGGGGTGGAGCTGGAGCTCGCCGTAAAAGCAGCGGTCGATATTAACAACTTGGCAACCCTGCCGGCACTGCGGGAACGCTCGGATAAGCTTCCCCTCGAGCTATCATTTGCATTTGAGGGCAAGATCACAAAATTAAAAAATGCCATCCAGGTGCAAAAGCTGGCAAGCGGTTTGTCGCAGGGGATAGGCAAAAAGTTCCTCGCCATCGATCTCGCGCAGCCTCTTAGCATCCAGCTTGAGAAAAAAACCCGACTAAAGAATCCCAAGGGGACACTCGCCAGCCTTGCGATCCGTGATTTAAAGCTCGGGTGGTTCTCGCCTTTTTTGCCCGATGCCGAGCTGTCCGGTGATATCACTCGCGCCGAATTCACGCTTAGCTCGGATGGAAGAGACGAGTTTGTCCTCACCCCGCGTTTCCCTTTAGAAATAACGGGGCTCTCGCTCACCAGCCAACGCGAGGCTCTGTTTGACAAGCTGTCGGTGAAACTGCGCCCCACCCTCAAATACTCCCCCGAGCGCCTGCAGATCGACTATGAGAAACTGGCCGTTAGCGCGGATAACCAGCCGCTGATCACGGCAAATGGAGCGCTTTTCCTGCCCAGCAGCCAGCCGGTGCAAATTAAAGCCAGCGGCGTTACCGAAATCGACTTGCAGTCGCTCGCCGAGCAACCGCTGGTCCAGCGCTTGCTGGGGGCCCCCATCACCGCTTCGGCGCGCCTCAACGCCGATTACCGTCTCGCTCAGGCGAACCGAGCCGTGGACATCGAGCGCTTGGCTTTAAAGCTGTCGCAACCGGGCTCCTCCGCTCCAGCCATTGAAGTGCAAAGCAACGGCAAAATTCGCGTTCCTACCACCCTGCGGCCGGGTGAGCCGCTCTCGCGCGGCATGCGGGGCGGCATAAACCTCATCCTCAGGAACTGGAAGCCCACGCCTTTCGAACAGGTATTGCGTGCAAAGAATATCCGCTTTACCCAAGCCTCCGGCAACGCGACTCTCGCTTCCGATGACCGCGCGTTGAGCCTGGCCACCAAAGCGCCATTTGTGATCCGGGATCTCCAGGTCACGAACGGAAACGGCGCCCTCCTTCATCCTCTCACCCTGGGCTTCAAGGGATCCCTGTCGATTTCGGATCGGGACCTGCGCGCGAACGTCGATGACTTGAATATCGATTTTCTCGACCAGAACCAAGGCAGGGCCGTGCGGGCGAACATCGCGTTTGAGCTTGACCGAGAGCAAGAGAGGTTCAAGCAATTATCGGCCAAGCTATTCGCGTTCCTTCCGGAATGGCTGGACCAGCCGGCAGTGCTGCTCGGCCACTCGCTGGTCGATGGCCAGCTTGAATCCGCGTTCGAGATCGATGCCCTTGGAAAAATCAAATGGAACACAGCGATCCGGAACTTGAACGGCCAGAAAAAATTAGCGCTGCAAGCGATCACCTTAACCGGCCGCGGGGTGCTGATGCGAGATGGGGGCTTTTCTTTGCGAGCGCCACTCGCCACCGAAGGCAAGTCAGGGAAAAGCGACGCGGTGCTCACGGCAAATTATTCAACACAGAGCCAGCAGGGCCTATTGCAGCTAGATCTCACCGGCCGCCAGTTCTATCTCAACGACATACTCGCCACCCTCGACAACATACGCACGAAACCCGCCGCTGCCAAAGAGGACAAGAAGCCGAAAGAGGACACCCTCGAGGAGGAAGAGGTGGAGTCAAGCCAAGCGCCCGACACGCGTGCGTTCTGGGAATGGCTGCCTTATCAGAGCCTGCTCGATCTGAAACTCAATCAGCTGTTCTATACAGACTACTTGGTGCTGGAGCGTATACGCGGAGGTTTCGATCTCACGGGGAAACGGCTTGGTGTGAGAGATTTCTCCGCGTACTTTCACGAAAGTCCTATTACGCTACACGGCGGAATCGATTTTATCTTCAAAAGCGACAAACCGTACGATCTCGAGTTAAACGGGGCGATCAAAGAATTCGATCTGAATAAATTCTTCACCGAGCTGATACCCAAGTCTAAGCCCCGGGTGGAAGGCTTGTTCGGCGTCACGTTTGATCTCGGCGCCCGATCGCCTAACGTTGCCCAGTTTCGGAACCACCTTGATCTCGACATGAAGCTCAACAGCCGAGACGGTGTTTTCAGGCCCTTGCCTCCCGGCAACCTGTTGCTCGCCGGCGCCACGCCCGTGTTAGGCGCCATCGGCGAGGGCTTGTCTTTCATGCCGACCATTGGGCTCGGGGCAGGTGTGGTGCCGCGCTTGGTCTCCTACATAAAGGAAATCGACTACGATAAGATCGATATACATATCACGGGCGGAGGACCCAAGGGTCTGACTATCGAGCAATTCAGGGTCAACAGCCCGAACATTTTGATTACGGCAGAGGGAGGCATCGAATATCGGGCGGGCGTGGATATCTTGAGCAGGCCCTTGTCTCTTTCTGCGGAGATGAATATGCGAGGCAGAGGAGCGGCCATTCTGCATACCCTGGACCTGCTAAAACCGGAGCAGGATAAGTTCGGTTACTGGAAGGGGCCCGAATTCAGGATCTGGGGCACGCCCCGCAAGCCGAAATCGAATTTCAACGAGCTCATTCAAAAAGCGGGGCGAGAAACGCTCACCGGCGGGATCAGGCGCCCCTTCTCGGGGATCATCGGAAACATCAGGCATCGCTGGTGAATGCTCACGAGGAGCGCTAGGAGCCTGTCGGATTTAGGGATCGTAGTGAGGCGCATGGGAAATCGAGGGCCGCTTTTCGATCATTTGAGGCGAATAGCGAGCTCTATTTAACGAAAATGATCGGGAAAATGGACCGATTTCCCAACGCCGCGGTAGATCCTTCTTAAGTCCGACAGGCTCCTACAGCTGTGAAAATCGATAGCCGTCCCCACCGCTCATGCGGACATTTTCCATATGGATTTCTGCCACCTGGATCAGACGTTCAATATCGTGGGCGTCGTTGGGGCGGTAGGCAATGCCTATGCTCGCTGTCACCGCTAGCTCGACACCGTCGATTTCCGTCGGCTCTTTCACGGCGACCAAGAGCTTGCCCACCACGGGTAAGGCATCCTCTGGGCTGGAAAGATCTTCTAATAGCACCAAGAATCGGTCCCCCCCGAGGCGGGCAACCGTATCGTTTTTTCGAACAGCGGCAGTCAAGCCGTCTGCTATCCGCCGCAACAGCTCTTCCCCTACCTTGCGGCCGTGCGTTTCATTGATGCGGTTAAACCCATCGATGCCCAACGCCATGAGCGCCAATAAGTGTCCGCTGCGATCGGCACGGGCTAGCGCCATCCACGCTCGATCGTAGAAAAGCGGACGGTTAGGAAGTCCCGTTACCCCATCGTGATAGGCGAGAAGGCGTAGCCGCCCTTCGGTGCGGGCGGTATCCAGTATGCGCCGGATGCGATAGCGCGCCACAGCCCAGTGCAGAGGCTTGGTCAGGTAATCGGTTACCCCCGCGGCGAACGCACGTTTCACCAACCGCCCATCATCAATGGCCGTGATCACGACCATGGGTGTGTTCTCGGACAAGGCCTTGATACGGGTGCAGGCTTCGATCCCATTGAGCCCCGGCATCGCTAGGTCCACGAGCACCAGGCTGGGCCGGTGGCGTTCGAAAAGCTCGACTGCCTCGATCCCGTCTTTGGCTTCAAGAAACGTGTAGCCATCTCCCGCCAGCGCAGTGCGCAGCAGCAAGCGGGTCGCATCATCATCTTCGGCGAGGAGTATCGTCTCTGGCGCGTGTGCGCCGTTTTCTGGTTCCATTCGTTCTCCTTTTCTAGTCTAGTAAGGGCGATTCGAAAAATTCCATCCGTGGAATTTTTCGAATCGCAAAGCCAAATTGCGATTTTTCCTTTGCTCCATTTTTCAAACACGTGCGTGTTCGAAAAATGTGCGGCACCTCCCTATGCCGCCGGAACCCCTGAACTAATCAGAGGTTCCTTAAGCAAAACCAAAGCGCTGTTTTGCTCGGTGCCGAGAATAGGATTTCCCGCTCTCAATGGGCTCAGCGAAATCTCCTAGGCTCAGGTGAAATATTAGTACCTTTGGCGCGCCACAAACGCCGGAGAGCAACTGGCGCGAGACGCCATGGGATTCTAGAATGCGAGAACGTTAACCAGCTGCGGATTGAAGCTTTGAAACAGGAAATAAGCCAGCTCTTGATGCAAGCTCTCAAGCGCCTGCGCGAACAAAGAGCGCTCGCCATCGAAGAGCCAGAGACGGTCCATCTCGAGCCCGCACGCGACCCTCGACACGGCGACTTCGCCAGCAACATCGCCTTGGTGCTGGCCAAACCGGCACGCATGCCGCCGCAGGAGCTGGCGCAAGCGATCGTGGCCGCACTGCCCGAATCGCCTGTTCTCACCCGCGTCGAGGTGGCGGGTCCGGGGTTTATCAATTTCCATCTCGCCCCCCGCGCGTTGCTTGCGGTTATCGAGCACATTCTCACCCAAGGAGACAGGTATGGATGCTCGCAAATAGGCGCGGGCGTGCGGGTTCTCATCGAGTTCGTCTCCGCCAATCCCACCGGGCCCTTACACGTGGGGCATGGGCGCGGCGCGGCCTATGGCGCAGCCCTGGCTAATCTGCTGGCCGAGGCGGGCTACCTGGTGGAAAGGGAATACTATGTCAACGATGGCGGGCGGCAAATGGATATCCTCGCGCTCAGCGTCTGGCTGCGTTACCTAGCGCTAGGGGGCGAAGCGATCGAATTTCCCGCCAACGGCTATCGAGGGGAGTACGTGAACGTGATCGCCGCCGGGTTGCGCGCCGAAAAGGGCAATGCCTACACCGCTTCCGCCAAAGAGCTAGCGGCCGTTCCAGCGGATTTGGATCCGGAGACGCGATTGGACGCCCTGATTCAGCGGGCGCGGGCACTGCTCGGAGAAAGCCGATTTCGCGCCGTACACGAGTATGGCCTCAAAAAAGTGTTGGATGAGATCAAACGCGATCTCGCCGGGTTCGGGGTGGTCTACGATCGGTGGTTTTCGGAACGACAACTGATCGAGTCCGACGAGTTAATGAAGGCGGCCGATTGGCTGAAGGAAAGCGGTCATCTCTACCGGCGCGATGGCGCTTGGTGGTTTAACGCCTCCGCCTTTGGGGACGAAAAGGACCGGGTGGTGATCCGTGAAAACGGGCAGCCGACCTACTTCGCCTCGGATATCGCTTACCACATGAATAAGCTAGAGCGCGGCTTTTCCGTGCTTATCGATATCTGGGGGGCCGACCACCACGGATACATTTCCCGCCTGCAGGGCGTGTTGCAAGCGATGGGGACAGCTCCCGAGCGCTTGCAATGCTTACTGGTGCAATTCGTCTCCCTCTATCGCGGCGAGGAGCGCGTGCCCATGTCAACCCGCGCCGGCGAATTCGTGACCCTGCGCGAGCTGTACCAGGAGGTGAGTGTAGACGCCACGCGGTTCTTTTACCTCATGCGCCGTTGCGAGCAACACCTTGATTTCGACCTGGAGCTGGCTAAGTCTCATTCCGCCGACAATCCCGTCTATTATGTGCAATACGCGCACGCACGTGTGTGTAGTGTCATGCGCCAGCTGGCTGAGAAAGGGTACTCGTGGAGCCAGTCGATGGGGAATGACCAACTTAAGCTATTGGCGGAAGCGGAGGAGAGAAGCTTGCTCAAACGCTTGTCCTACTATCCGGATCTGGTCAACGCGGCGGCGCTCGGCCGGGAACCGCATCAAATCGCCCAATACTTGCGGGAGCTGGCCAACGATTTTCATGTCTATTACAACGTTCATCCATTCATCGTGCCCTCGGATCGGCTCCGGAACGCGCGGCTGAATCTCATCCTCGCCACCCAGCAGGTGCTAAAAAACGGTCTGCGGGTTTTAGGCGTCTCCGCGCCGCAGAGGATGTGATGGCTAGAGATTACAAACCGCTCACGAGGCGTGGGGGAACGATGGAGGGAATGGTTCCTTTTTTCTTGGGACTTGCCCTCGGCTTATCGGTCGCGTTGATGGTTTATTTCCAAAAACAACCCAACCTACCTGCGACTAAACCCGTACTTACCCAGAAGGAAGCACCAAAAGAGCCGCTTGCCGCCAAACCACGTTTTGACTTCTACACCATTCTTCCCGAGAAGAAAGTGTCCGAGCCGACCCAAGACGTGAAAATCGAAGAACAACCCCAGCAAACCGAACGAGAAAATGTGGGACAAGGCCACGTGTTGCAAGTAGGTTCATTCCGCGACTTCCAAGATGCCGATCAAAGGAAGGCTAGCCTCGCCTTGCTCGGTATGTCAGCGCGCATCGAGCGCGTGCTGCTCAACGGGGAGCATAACCGTTACCGGGTGCGCATGGGGCCATTCCCTCAAAGCGCCCAGCTTGAGGCCGTGCGCTCGAGACTCGAACAAAACGAGATCGGTTTTATCACCTTGCGCCGGGAATAAGCAGCACTCGCATGGACCTGCAGGAGTTTAGACAAAGCCTGGGTCAACCCGCACCGCCGCGGGGAATACAGCCCCCGCTTAAAGCCCTATGGCATGACGCGAAGGACGAGTGGGACCAGGCGCACAACATCGTGCAGCAAGAAGACGACGCCGCGAGCGCCTGGGTACATGCCTACTTGCATCGCAAGGAAGGCGACGATGGCAACGCCGGCTATTGGTACCGGCGTGCGCAACGGCCTCCTGCCAGTGGAGCGCTCGCGCAAGAATGGGAAAGCATCGCGCTGGCGCTGCTCTGCGAGCATAAACCGTAACCTGAAGAGACCCCAAGCTCAGAGCTTGTGAAAAAATCGTCGTGAGCGAAGGAAGGTCGCGTTCCGCCGGAGCGCAGGAGCGCTTCGCCGGGAGCGAAACGGCGCGCTAGCCCCGCAGGGGCGAGTCTCAAGGATGAGACGAGCAACCGGAGTGTATATTGAAATACATGAGGATTCCGAGCACCGCCGGAACGCGAGATCCCGAGCGCAGCAGGTTTTTTCACAAGCTCTCAGAAACCCGCGACGTTGGCAGACTCTGTCGGTAACACGATCAAGCTCGTAGACGGGCGCCGGCTAGGGTGGGCGGAATTCGGCGATCCCCAAGGGCTACCGCTGTTCTACTTTCACGGCTTCCCCGCGTCCCGCTTGGAGGCTAAGCTGATCGAAGCCGCTGCCTTACGCAATGGCATACGCATGATCGCGCCGGACCGCCCAGGGTACGGGATCTCCGATTTCCAACCCGGAAGGCGCCTGCTCGATTGGCCTTGCGATGTCGAGGCACTGGCCGATCGCCTGAGCATCGATCGGTTTATGGTCTTGGGCGTGTCCGGGGGAGGCCCTTATGCTTTAGCCTGTGCTCACGCCATCGCACCCAGGCTGCACGCGGTGGGCGTGGTCTGCGGACTGGGACCGGTCTACGAGCCCTGGGCGCGAGGCTCAATGCCTTGGCCGGCCCGTTTGGGCTTCGGTACAGCGCGCCGCTCGAAGGCCCTGTTGCGGTTGGTCTACGGCGGGCTCACGACCTGGGTGATCAAACAGCGTCCGGAGACCCTGCGCCGCTTGCTGACAAGCTCAGCACCGGAGGCCGACAGCTCGGTGCTGCGCCAGCCGGAGACCAACCAGATCCTGTTCGATTCTGCACGGGAGGCGCTGCGCCAAGGACCCGAGGGGGCGCTTTGGGATTTTATCGTCTACGCGCATCCGTGGGGATTTAAACCGCAGGACATCCGCCCCTGCGTGCAGCTATGGCACGGTGAGGCCGATGCCTTAGTGCCGCCGGCGCACGGGCACTACTTCGCCACCGCCCTGCCCAACGCAACCGCCAAGTTCCTCCCCAGCGAAGGGCACTTCTCTCTGCCTATCAAGCACATGGACATGATCCTGCGTGGCTTGGCGGGGGATCACACCGAGGGCTTCAACAATGCCAAACACTTCGCTGAGACCCCGCCCAGGGCTCTTACCCACGCTGAAACACCTCGCCCAATTTAACACCAAGTCCCGGGAAGAGCGTTGATTCAAGGGAGTCATCTCGCGCGCACCGCTGTACACACTCAAAAGCGGCACCTTGCGCTCGAAACACTTCGATGACTTGCGTCTCGGGATCGACGATCCAGTATTCAGCCACACCGTGGCGTCCATAGAGGTGGCGCTTATATCCTCGGTCGCGCCGCTCGGTGCCGGGGGAGAGCACCTCGATCACGAGGTCTGGCGCCCCTTGCACTTCAGGTTCCGCAATGATGGACTCCCGTGTCCGGCTGATGAAAATAATGTCCGGCTGCACAACTTCCCGAGCCTCGCCTTCGCCCAAGACTACGTCGATGGGGGCGTCTAGGACAATGCCTAGCCCATGCTCTTGCACGAAGACGTGCAGGATAAACTCAAGGTTTCGGGATACCAACTGGTGTTTTGTACTCGGTGAGGGAACCATCTTTATCTCTCCGTCTAGAAGCTCATAACGCTTCTCCATAGAATCGGCTAAAGATTTATAGTCCTCGTAGGTGAACCGGATATCGGGGTTAATGACGCCCATGGGACGATTTCATGGTCAACGATAACGGGGACCGAAAGCTTAGCCGATAACGGCGTTCTAGCAAATGACTTTCGCCGCTGGGCAGATCAGCAACCAAAAACGTAGAACACGAGAAACGAAGTCAAAAGGGGTTAAGATGCGCGGATCGCGTTACCACACCCATTGCCTGAGAGCTTGTGAAAAAATCTGCTGCGCTCGGGATCTCGCGTTCCGGCGGTGCTCGGAATCCTCATGTATTTCAATATACACTCCGGTTGCTCGCCTCATCCGTGAGACTCGCCACTACGGGGCTTGCGCTCCGGCGGAACGCGACCTCCCGTCGCTCGCGACGATTTTTTCACAAGCTCTGACTGTAAGCGACCATAGTGAGAGCCAAAAATGATCAAGAGATTCCAACTGAGCGACGGTTCATTGATACCTGTGGAAGCAGAAGACAGTCCCATTCACGTCTACATCAATCCCGATCCGCTTGAGCGCAACTCGCTCCGAGCGGCCTTCAACATAGACGACCATACCTTGTCATCTGCCCTGGATCCGGATGAGGTGTCGCGTATCGAGTTGAACTCCGACCATTTGCTGCTCATCTGGAAGCGACCCACAAAATACTCCGGCGAGGACTCGTTCTTCTTCGATGTCGCATCGATTGGCCTGCTGCTTTTCAAAGAGCGATTGGTGGTCATTGTGACGGACGACATCGAGCCGGCTGGCATCGGGACACGACAGACACCGACGCTGCGTTCTCCCCTGGATGTCATGCTGCGACTGCTGTTCAGCACCATCCAGCATTACCTCGCGCATCTCAAAGTCATTAAAATGATTGCGAGAGAACTTCAGCAGAAAATCAATACATCCATGGAAAACAAGCATCTCATTCAAATGTTCAACCTCAGTGAGAGCCTCGTCTATTACATCAACGCGATCAACTCCAATGGCGTGGTCCTTACACGACTGCGCAATTACGCTGATAAGGCGGCTTTCTCTCCCGAGATCATCGCGTTCATCGATGATCTGATAATCGAGAATAACCAGTGCTATAGACAGGCGGAGATCTATTCGACCGTTTTCTCTGGGCTCATGGACGCACGGGGCAACTTGGTCAACAACAACATGAGCACCCTGCTAAAAAATCTCACGCTCATCAATGTTGTGTTCTTGCCGCTCAACCTGATCGCGAGCATCGGGGGAATGTCGGAGTTTAGCATGATGACACGGAGTATCGATTGGCCGATCGCCTACTCTCTATTCGGTTTTGCGATGCTGCTCCTCGGAGGGCTAACCGCTGTCGTTCTCAAGAGGGTGAATTTCGGGGTAAGTCTTGCCGAGGCGTCCCCCCAAAAAAAGTAGAACACGCTGTCGCCCAACGACTGCTCGCATGCCGACCGGCAGCCCGTTGTTTACCTGGGCCACGGGACCGAACCCGTCGGTCCCGTTGCGGAACATGCAGACCCAGCGCTGCCGTCGGGATCCCTCAGTATCTCATCCACCGCGGGAAACCGGGCGAGCGGCATCGCGCGGGCCGACAGCATCACGAATACGCTGGCGGACACCTCGGCGCCAGCCACCAGAGCGTATCCATGCGCCTGGGTCGTTCTCATCCCGCGAGCGCCCGGATCCGATCCGACTCGTACACGTGGATCCCGCAGGCGGCGTCCTTGGCGATGCGGATCATCGCCGCCGCGACTGCCCGCGCCGCGATCGGCCGGTACCTGCCGAGTGGGCCGACGAACATGAACCCGAGTGCCCGTCCCGCGAGCATCGCGAGCCGCTCTCCGGGACGGCTCTCCCGGCGCTCGCCGAGGAGCAGCGAGGGCCGGAAGATGTACACGCCATCGGAATGGCAGCTCCCGAATCGGTTCCTCCACCTCGCCCTTCACCCGGTTGTAGAAGACCCTCGATTGGCGATCCGCGCCCAAGGCGCTCACCAGGAGGAACTGGCCGGCGCGGTGCCGGGAGGCGAGCCGCGCCAGCTCATGGACATAGGTGAAGTCCACCCTGCGGAACGCCGCCTCTGAGCCCGCGCGCTTGATGGTGGTGCCCAGACAGCAGAAGACGTCGTCGACCCTCGGGGCCTCACCGATCTCCGCCAGGCGGTCGAAGTCGACTACCCGCTGCACCAATTGGGGGTGCGTGGTTCCGATCTCCCGCCGGCCCAGCACCGCCACCTGCTCCCAGGCGTCGTCTTGGAGCAGCAGCTCCAGGCAGTGGCCGCCCACGAGCCCGGTCGCGCCGGCGAGGAGCGCGGTGCGCCTGCCCACCACGCCAAAGCTAGTCGGTGTGACCATGCTTTACGCTTCGAGCTTAGCGTCCATCGTGATCCGCGTATTCAGCACCTTCGAGACCGGACACCCTGCCTTGGCACTATTCGCTGCCGTCTCAAATGCCTGTTGATCTGCTCCCGGTATTTTTGCCATCACCTCCAAATGGACGGCGGTAATGGCGAATCCCGCCTCCGTCTTATCCAGAGTCACACCGGCCATGGTGCGAATGCTCTCGGCTGTCATGCCGGCATCTCCCAACTGACCAGAGAGAGCCATCGAGAAACAGCTCGCATGGGCGGGATGAGCTCGGAGCCGGCCGCCACCACGATC
>JBOIEG010000294.1:0-1543 GCA_050740915.1 Gammaproteobacteria bacterium
GTCCATATATCCACAGCCAGAGCCTGTAGGACTTGCGTCAGAATCGTTGTTTTCCTCAGACGCCCTTAACTCCATGGGGTCTATCAAGTAGAAAACTACCCACAAATTTTGCTGAGGAGCCAAAAAACTCTGAGAGTGAGCGGCTAGTTAATCCCAGCTGCTGCGAATTTCTCCCCGCCTCACTGGCTCATTCTGCGGTTTGCGCTTTCCTGCGATCACCGTGATCTATGGTATAGGGGCCGCCCGATTCAGCGGTTTCTTATGTAGGGTTTTGTCCGATTTCCGTGATATCTTGTTATAGGTCAAAAGGGAAACAAAGGAACCACCATAAGGAATTACTCAAAATTTAAGCGATCTTCGCCTTGGCCTATGTTTCATGCAGTTGTCCGTCTGAAACCTCTGTGTTGCTTTTATGCGTGCCGCTTTGGGCTGGCGAGAACGCCCGAAATTCGCTGGTGCGGCGCCTGGTTAGAGAAGCTCAAGAGGGGATCGCACCTTGTTTACCTCGGTCATAACAGGAGCCAGGAATGCATCAGTCAACGCAATACCAATCCATCTTCTCATCAAGCACCGCGCGAGAGCGCGCCATGAATTTCGAGAGCTACTGGGGATTCAGCAAGCAACACGCAGGGGAGCTGCTGGAAGAGCAAAAGGACCTGGCGAACAAGCGCGAGCGCCTGAGGGCCTTTCAGAATGATCCGGTGCGATCGCGCAAACCTCTCGCCAACCCGTTTGTCTTCCACCGCAATTACAAGAAACTCCTGGACGATCCGAAGACCCTCGATCGCAAGACTTTACTTCTGACCTGCATCTACAAGTTCGCGCGCCACGAGTGGATGGGTATACAGGCAGCGTGGGATGTCGTGCCTTCCATGGCAAAGGCAAGAACGGTAAGGGAACGCATCAGCCGGGTGCACCTTGCCGAGGAGTTCTGCCACGCGCGCCTTTTCAACGAGATGTTCCGTACCTTTCATCTGAAAGTGGAGTGGGAACCCCTCGGTCCTTTGCAACGAGCGTTTTATCAGTTTTTCGCCCGACTGCCGGGGGAAATCATGAATGCTCCGGCCTTCGTCACGGAGCTGATGGGCCTCACCTTCTATCATCATTTGGACGCCGCGTTCGATGGTATTTTAACCGACGAACCGGAAGCGCGCGGGCGATTACGCGCCCTGCTGCACGAGATCATGGTGGATGAGCTGGCGCATGTGGGGCAGCGGCGCAATTTCATCGGTCCTCTTGGGATCCGTTTCGCCAAGCTCATCGTGCGTCCGATGTACCATTTATTTTTCCAGGATATCCCGGAGGCAGATGAGCTTTTCGATATCAACCAAATGATTCGAGAGGGACTCGCATTCGATTACAACGAGGTGTCGTCGGCACTGCTCGCCCGCAGCTGGGTGCCTAGCTATTGCCGGGTCATACGTAGGATCTTTAAACTTATTGAATTATAAGGGGAACTAACGAGGTTTCACTCGATCCCATAGAGCAATCAAGCACGATTGACTCTAGTCATAAGGGGGACCGAGTGAAACAACGACAAGCT
>JBOIEG010000295.1:0-1636 GCA_050740915.1 Gammaproteobacteria bacterium
CCCCCCCGCCGCTTAGCGCCAGCGTTTTAGATGTCTCTATCCAGTGTACGTTGAAGATCAGATATGAGTGCATAAATTCTCTTTGTACTGTTCGCTTCGACTCTTATTTGCGCGACCACGACCGGGCAACACCAAGCGAAAGCGCGTCCCATGTCGAGTAACGAAGGAACCTTCCCATCAACACCAATGAAAACCACCAGGAGACATTTGGCATGACTATTGAGCGGATCACGACTGAGCCCGACCCTTATACGCCCTTTCTTCTTTCCCAGGGCGTTCGGGTTGGGGACTTAATCTTCATATCAGGCCAAGCCGGCTGTGCCGACGACGCCGGATTGTAGCCGGTGGTTTCCGCGCTCAAGGCGAGCAGGCCTTTTCGAACCTTGAGCGCGCACTCGTGGCTGGCGCTTCCAGTCTCAACAACGTCGCCAAAGTCACCATCTTCCTGACGGACATGAGCAACTTCGGCGAGATCGTCGAGCTCCGCCGCAAGTATTTTAGCGAGCCCTATCCGGCCGACAGCATTGTCGAGGTGTCCAGCCTCTACACGCCCGAAGCGATGATCGAAATCGAAGCAGTCGCTACGGTGACCGGGGCGCGTCGTGACGCTGGATCAGAGATCGGTCGACCCCGAGTTCAATCTCCAAGAGGAGCTTCGATGATACAAATGCCAGACCAGACGGACATGATGACCGCCCTAGGCAGAGGCAGCGTCTCCGATCCGTTTCTCGGCAATGTCGTCGAGATTGCCATTGTAACGCGAGATCATAAACGCACTATGAAAGGCCTATGGCGCCTTGGTATCGGTCCGTGGCAGATTCATACGTTCAGCCCGGAGAACACGACGAACCAAACCTATCGCGGCAAGCCGAGCCCCTTCACGATGAAAGTCTGCTTCGCCCAGTTAGGCACTATGATTTGGGAACTCATAGAGCCAGTCTCTGGCTCGACCATCTTTGCAGAGTTCCTCGAACGTCACGGCGAGGGGATTCACCATGTGGCTCATGACTGCAACAACATCCCCTTTGAACAACGGATAGCGGAGTTTGAACGACGTGGTTTTCAACTCGTGCAGTCCGGGAGTTGGATGGGCAAGAATCGTTTCGCCTTCTTTGAAGCTGAGCACGCAACAACGACCTGCCTTGAGACCTACGTCTTCCCGGATGACTGGGCGTATCCGGAGCCCGAGGAGTGGTATCCTCCACGAGCCTGACTATCGAGTTGGAGAGGAAGTGACGGTGACGTTTCGCTAGTCTGAGAACGCCGCCTATGGGGCGGATGCCGCGAGTGTGAACGAACGCACGCAATCTAATCGGGTAAGGGCGGGTGTTTAGCCCGCCCTCCCCACAACACCCCGCATGCGGGTCCGCACGGGGCGTTTCCTTCGAGTTTTAAAGCAGGACGATGAATCCTCCCGCTCCAAAGCTGGTTACGACAACTTACCGCCAACACGGACTTCCAGTGGTCACCGGCTACGCCAATGCTGAGATAAGTGCGGCTCCTCTTTGGCGAAGGTTCAGGCCTTCACCGTGTCCCGCCCATTACGGCGGGCGTTTGGCTACTATGCCGTCTGCTGACCTCTGCCCGGTCACGCCCCGCGTTACCGCAGGGCGCGCTGCCACGAACAGGCGGTAGG
>JBOIEG010000296.1:0-6648 GCA_050740915.1 Gammaproteobacteria bacterium
CTTTGCTGTTTGAAAACTCACGACCCCGGATTGCTCCAACGCCGCTTCCTCATGCTACCAAGGTGTACGGACAACTCCTTGGACGGGACTTTAACCCGCTAGACATACTACTGTTACTGCGAACGGCCAGCCTCGCTTATTTTTCTTTGGACATCGCCAGAAAGATTCGATCCTGGCCTTTCCCCCCTTTCTCCCCTTTCTCCCCAAGCGAAGCGGCATGCCCTCGGTGCTCCGTCGTGGCATGCCCGGCGATGGGTGCTATGATTGAGGCGTGTACAAGCTAGAGTTTACCTCCAGCGCCTTTGACGATTTAGGCTATTTCAAGAAGGCCAAACAAAATTTCATTCTGGACAACATCGGGCGTAAGTATATTCTGTCAGAAGTGGATGGCTTGAGCCAAGAGATTGAACAAATCAGAAATAACCCGGAGCTGATGGAGTTTCTGGCCCATCGCTCCCAGGAAAAAGAAAGGTTCAGCTTGGAACAAGTGAAGCAAAAGCTCGGTTTATAGCAACTCCTGGGTAGGGCATAACAAAACCGCTTCAACTCGATCGGGTCTGAGGGGGCATTACAGCTCCCGTCTGCCCACAGAACCGTGCGTACGGGACCGCACACGGCTCCTCACGGAAGGCGTATCCATCATATGGATCTTGGGGTCATTATGGATCTTGGGGTCAGATTTTGTGATGTGCACTCCTGTAGAAGGTAAGAGATTAAATGGGAACGGTCCAAGCATTGGGCGCGCCTCGGCCTTCCCGACAGCCCAGCCGTTTCATCGCCGGGTCGTCAAGTTTCTCGAAGAGCGTCCGGCGCACAGAGATTCGTGCTATCGGGAAAGCTCACCGGTTCGGCTTAAGACCTCACGCCACCTCTCGCATTGGTCGAACGCTCGGTGGAGGGAGAGAACGACCGTCAGATTCAAAATGCTCAATTACATCCTCCACCACTTCGCACAAATCACCGTAGAGCTGGATAGGATCGTCACTGTGGATTCCTGTAATAAGGTCCGGGCATTTTCCGAGGTAGACTTGATCCTCTTCGCTCCACTCCACCCACTTGTGGTATTTGTCGCTCGTCTTCACGTCAGAACCTCTTCCACTGCTCGTTGAACTTGCTTTTCTCGATGCGGCTTTGCGTCATCGCTATATAGCTTGCCATTGGGTGTCACTATCGTCCATGGCCAGTAGCAAAGCGAGGATGGAGGGCCCATCGCCGAAAAACGATGCGTAAAAAGACGAAGCGGTGTACCCTTTCTGAAGCGATAGAGACGTAACAGAGTAAAAGCGGAGTCAAGCTACCGTGGAAACAGTCGTGCAACGATTTAAGCGCGTCGTGGGTGGCGTGGATCACTGGTCTTTGCGCGTGGTGGAAGAACGCGCGCAGCGCCTTGCCGTGCGCCAGGGTACCCTGGAACCGATAGAGAACCAATGGAATTCAGGCGCGCATATCACCGTGGTGAAGGGGGCAGGAATGGGTTATGCGGCCACCAGCGATCTGAGCCAGGCTGGCCTTGCGGAGGCATTAAGGCGTGCGGTGGACTGGGCGCAGGCTACTGCGAGCCTTAGCCTGCTGCCGCCGGATGAGCTGGCGCGGCCACAGCGCTCGGGAAGCTACCGTTCGCCCGTGAGCCGGACTTGGGACAGCATGCCTTTGACGGCCAAGCTAGGCTTGCTGCGTGAGGCGGCCCCTCGCCTTAAACGCAGTGACGCGATCGTCGATTGGCAGGCTTCTTTGTATTTCCGCGCCACGCAAGCCATCCTGGTCACGCCCGAGTGCGAGATCGAGCAGAAGTTTGAGTTTCTGATCCCAGGCCTCGAGGCGGTCGCTAACCGCGCCGTGGAGACCCAGCGGCGCAGCTTCGGATACGACAACGGAGTGCAGGCGGGATTAGAGTATCTCGATGAGATTGGGTTTTGTAACCAAGCCGAGCGGGTCGGCGAAGAAGCCCTGGAACTGCTGGATGCGCCCAACTGCCCTTCGGGGACATTCGACGTGCTGCTGTTGCCGGAGCAGATGATGCTGCAGATCCACGAAAGCATCGGGCATCCCTTGGAGCTTGACCGAATCCTCGGGGATGAGCGCAATTACGCGGGAACGAGCTTTGTCACCCTGGATCTGTTCGGCCATTATCAATACGGCTCCGAGCTGCTGAATGTGAGCTTCGATCCGAGCAACCGGCGCCAGCTGGCGAGCTATGGATTTGACGATGAAGGCACCCCAGCGGAGCGCGAGCTCGTGATCAAGCAGGGGATCTTGTTGCGGCCTTTGGGGGGCGCCACCTCGCAAAGGCGCGCGGGGATGGCCGGAGTCGCCAACGCCCGCGCTTGCCAATGGAATCGACCGGCGATCGACCGCATGGCCAATCTCAATCTGGAGCCAGGGGAAAGCTCCATAGCCGAGCTAGTCGGGAGAATCGAACGCGGGGTGCTCATGGATACCAACCGCTCCTGGTCCATAGACGACAGCCGCAACAAATTCCAATTCGGCTGCGAATACGCCCGTTTAATCGAAGACGGCGAGCTTAAGAGCGTGCTGCGAAACCCCAATTACCGTGGGATATCCGCCAACTTCTGGCGCAGTTTGACCGCGGTGGGAGATGCGAGCACGGTGAAATACATGGGCACGCCCACCTGCGGCAAGGGCGAACCGAACCAGGCCATCCACGTGGGGCATGCCTCGCCAGCCTGCGTGTTTGCGAATGTGGATGTGTTTGGGGCCACCGGGTGACCCTGCGCGAACATTTTTTCAGCTTGTCGCAAGAGGCGATAGCGCGCTCTATTGCGGGAGAAGTTCTGTTATGCGGCTTGCGCGGCGAGGATTCAAACTACGTGCGCCTTAACCAAAACCGCGTGCGCCAAGCGGGCCATGTGCGCCAGCTCGAGTTTTTCTTGCAAGCCATCATGGGCCGACGGCACGCCAGCGCTCAGTGCACGCTTTGCGGTGAGCTTAAGACCGATCGCGAACGCCTTTTGGAACTGCTAAGCGAATTGCGCGCGCAACGCGATATTCTGGAAGAGGATCCCTATCTGCTTTATGCAACCGAGGTGAGAAGCAGCGAAAGGATCGCCTCCGAAGCCCCGCTGGACGCCCCCGCGGCGATAACCGCCATCACCGAGGCGGCAGAGGGTTTGGACCTGGTTGGATTATTCGCAAGCAGCCTGATCTATCGTGGCTTTGCCAACTCGCTCGGCCAGCGCAACTGGTTTGAGCGCCCGAGCTTCGTGTTTGACTGGAGCTGCTATGCTCACGGCGACAAGGCAGTGAAATCCCGCTACGCCGGCGTGCAATGGGATCCCGAGGCGATGCAGCGCAAGATGCAGGCAGCGCGCCAGGATCTCGCGTTCTTGCAGCGCCCTCCACGCAAGATAAGACCAGGCAACTACCGTGCGTACCTCGCGCCCACGGCTGTTGCTGAGTTGCTGGAGATCACGGCTTGGGGCGGATTCGGCCTCAAGAGCCAGCGCACGCGCCAATCGCCGTTGATCAAGCTAGCCGATGGTTTGAAGGCGCTAGACCCTAGGGTGCAAATGGTGGAGAACTATGAACAGGGCGTGGCGCCCGGGTTTACCTCCGGGGGGTTCATCAAGCCGCCGGCGGTGCCTTTGATCACCGCAGGCCGCCTGGGGTCGAGTCTCGTCTCGGCGCGCAGCAGCCAAGAATACGGGGTCGCGGTGAATGCGGAGCACGAGTCCCCGGAGTCCCTGGATCTCGCGCCGGGGCATCTTTCAGCGACAGATGTCTTGGCGCGGCTCGATACGGGGCTTTATATCAATAATCTTTGGTACTGCAACTTCTCCGACCGCAACGATTGGCGCATTACCGGCATGACGCGCTTTGCCTGTTTTTGGGTGGAAGGGGGTGAAATCAAGCAACCGCTGGAGGTGATGCGCTTCGATGACAGCCTGTATCTCTTGCTGGGCGAGAGGCTGCTTGGATTGACTCAAGAGCGCGATTTCATTCTCGATGGCTCGACCTACCATCAGCGTTCGGCTGCCAGCATGCGCCTACCGGGGGTGCTGGTGGAGGATCTCAATTTGACGCTGTGAGGGCGTGAGGCAAGCGAATGATCGCCAAACCTCGTGCCGTCGCCCTGGTATCGGGCGGTCTGGACTCTGCGATCTGCCTTGCTTTGGCCAAGGATCAAGAATTCGACTGCTACGCCATGAGCTTCAATTACGGCCAACGCCACGGCGCCGAACTGGAAGCGGCCCGTCGCGTGGCGGCTGCCATCGGGGTGCACCAGCATAAGATCGTTTCCATCGACCTGCGCCAGTTTGGCGGCTCGGCCTTGACCGACGACGCGATAGAGGTGCCCTTGACCGCTTCGGAGCAAATTCCGGTCACCTATGTGCCGGCTCGCAACACGATATTTCTCTCTTACGCCTTGGCCTGGGCGGAGGTCATAGAGTCCTACGATATTTTCATCGGGGTCAACGCGGTTGATTACTCCGGCTATCCGGATTGTCGCCCGGAGTATATCCAAGCCTATCAAGCCATGGCACGACTAGCCACCAAAGCCGGCGTGGAAGGAAAGCCGGTGCGCATCCACGCGCCCCTCGTTCACCTGACAAAAGCGGAAATCGTTAAAAAAGGCGTTGAGCTAGGTGTGGATTACGGGCTGACCGTGTCCTGCTACCAGGCCGATGCCGAGGGCCGCGCTTGCGGCGTTTGTGAGGCTTGCCGATTTCGCGCCGAAGGATTTAAAGAGGCAGGGGTAGCCGACGCCACGATTTACCAGATAAGTCGCTGAGTTTCGGCACGTAAAACCCCTCCCACCCTTGCTGCATTATCATTGCTGCGTAGGGCCACTCTCTTCACCGTTTGGTCCGTTGAACAAACCGGTCAAACGGTAGCGTGAGTAACCCTCGATAGCATGTACTCCTACTTATGGACACGTCCCTATTTTTGTTTCACCGACCGGACAATTGCCCGTCAACGTGTCATGGCATTCGGTAAAACCGCTACTGTGCCGGCAGTTTACTTGTGGCAAACGGCGGGCTACTTGCAAACCGGCGGCTCCGTGCGAACTGGGGCCTGCCTGCGAACTGGGGGTTTCTTGTGAACTGAGGCAGCCACCCATACTGAGGGACAAGGCAACGATACAAGTGGCGATACAAGTGACTATAGTTTTTTTGCTGAGGTTCATGTTTTTGACTCCCAAAGTGTTGTTACATTGCTCAGTAGCTTCACAACGGCCTTCCATCGTACCGAACGATGGCGGTACCGTGTGATTTGCTAACTGCACTTTACCTCTTTGAGGAACTATGTCTCAGTGATTTTTTTCACAGCGCCCTTGTGAACTATTTACGTAATACACGGGCATTGGCGTTCGCTGCCGGCTCGCTGGGCAAAGCCGCGCACCATGCCGACGTTCTCGCTGGTAAGGCGATGGCGCTTGTGCGGCCCAATCGATCGCCGTCTGCGGCTGATTCGCGATACCCACGGACTCGTTCCGGTTCGAGCCAGCCCGAGCTCAAAAGGCCAACGTGACCTGCCCGAAGAATACACGTTCCGGGACGAAAGCTGGCGGTAATATTTTATTTCCTGTCTCGCCCGGAGCCTCGAAACTCGATTCTTGAAACGAAAACTCTTGATCGAGCAGGTTCCTGATCCCGAAGGTCACGAAGCCATAGCGCTTGGGCAAGCGATAGCCCAGGGAAAAATCCAGTAACCAAAAATCGTCGCTGGCCGGCGTGTCAGTATCGGGATCCCCGAAACCCTTGACGAGGCCGCTTTGATCGATGTAACTGGCCGTGAGGTTCGAGAAGATACCGTTTGGCATGTAATAGCTCAGGGAGATGGGCGCCCGATGGGTCGTCAGCTCGAGCGGTACACCGGCGAAAAGGAAGGTTCGTGGATCTCTGTCGAAACGCTCGAAAAAATACTGTGCTGCGAGCGCTAACTGATCGGTTGGGGTCCAATAGAGGTAAGCGCGATGCGACTCCTCATCGTGTTCCGTGTACGCGATCGTGTTCGTCGACTCTCCGGTAACAAAATCGGGAACCTTCAAATCACGCCAGCTCATCTCGAACCCGCCCTTCACGTGCGGAGAGAGCACCTGATCGATAGCGAAGCCGTAGCGCTCCGAGCGGGTGGCATCGGGGTCGTCGAACAACTGGTTAAACCCCGCGATCTGGGTCGGCTCGATGGTCTGGCCCGAGGCGAAGCTTCGTTTCACGTTGCAAAACCATGCCGCCCGGAGTGTGGTGCCACTGAGCGGGCGCCAGATAAGGCCCACCTTGGGCAAAAGAAACCGCTGGAATAAATCCAATTCGCTCCCGCCGGCGGCATCTCGGTCAAGATACAGAAACCCCAAGCCCAGAATCAGATCGAGATCGGGCAGAACCTCGGTGTCGGTATAGAGATAAGCACTACCTTCCGAGGTATCGATAAGCTCCTGGCCAAAGGACGTCGCGGTGCGGTCTTGAACGAGCTCGTCGACCAATAGAGGCAGGATATCGGGCAACTCTTCAGCCAGCACGAGATCTCCAAACAAAGCGCTCAGCTCCGCTAGGGCTACGCTCGGATCCTGAACGGCAAGCTGTTGTTGGATCTGCTCGGCGAGGTCGGGTGGTATCGCGGTGGTTAACCGTCCCGTTGAGAGTGACATTCTCATCTTCTGCTGATAGGTATAGCCCCCGCCTAGGA
>JBOIEG010000297.1:0-7738 GCA_050740915.1 Gammaproteobacteria bacterium
CCGCAGGCCAGATAGCTGTCCTCTCGCGCACAGTCCTGGCTCGGATTCTGCGCCTCGATAGGCGCACTGGAATCTCGGCCAAGGAGGATCTGACGGCGCCTCCACAGACCTGCCGAAAGGACACGAACCACGAAACAACAAAAGCTCCCGCGGGCCGCTCCGGTGCTGTCGCGTCCCGAGCTGCCTAGCTAGGCCCTCGCGATATCGCCAATCAGCTGCGGTGGCCCACAAGCCCGCCGAGTACGTTTAGCGGCTGCACGTCCGTTTGGATCGCAGGTGACGTTTTCGTCAATTGTGGGTAGGACCTGTGCTGCAGGTCTGTGAGAATGACGGTGATCGCGATGGCCACCGCCACTAGAGCGAACAGGGTCGAACCCAAGCTCAGGCTTTTCAGGTATGTTCTCATCGTTTGCGCGTTCTTAATTGACCGCCAGTCGCATGGGTCGAGGCGAGAAACGTGCCAGTACGCGAAGACGGAGAAAAACTAAAGAATAAATCGACGCCTCCCGCCAGCTTCCACCCTAGCCGCCTTTACCAAGGCTGGAATGTAGCGGTTTGATGGCGCCACCGTCAAACGCCCATCACCCGTTATTTGGCGGGGGTTGGTCACTCAAAAGAGCAACGGCGTAGGCGGCCACGCCCCGTCCTTCGCCGGTAAATCCCATCCCTTCGGTGGTGGTCGCTTTAACGTTTACGCAGTCCGGAACTAGCCCGAGATCCGCCGCCAAACGCGCCCGCATCTCTGCGACAAACGGACCTATTTTCGGCGCTTCCGCGACGATGGTCGCATCGACGTTGGCGACCGCAAAGCCCTGCTCATGCAGCAAACCGGCGACCCGCCGTAGCAGAACTCGGCTGTCTATGCCCTTGAGCTCCTCGCTGGTGTTGGGAAAGTGCTTTCCGATATCGCCGAGCGCCGCCGCACCCAGCAGTGCATCGCAGATAGCATGGATCAGAACATCACCGTCGGAGTGGGCTTCCAAGCCCTTTTCGTAAGGAATGGTAACCCCCCCTAAAACCAACCGGCCGCCAGTCTTGAAACGGTGGACATCATATCCGTGCCCTATGCGCATTCCTGCATTTCCTGCCGTAGACGAAGATAGAATTCTGCCAAAGCGAGGTCCTGAGGGCAGGTGATTTTGATGTTCTCAGCGCTTCCCTCCACCAAACGGGGCTTCGCGCCCGCAAGCTCCATGGCTTGTGCCTCGTCGGTCACTATCCGATCGGTGGCTATCACGGCCTCTAACGCCTCCCGCAACGCATCATAGCGAAACATTTGAGGCGTCAACGCGTGCCAGAGGCCCTCGCGCTCTACGGTGGCAGTGACCGTTCGCTGCCCATCGTCGCGTTTAATGGTGTCGCGCACGGGGAGCGCCAGCAGTCCGCCCACGGGATGATCCGAGAGCTCAGCGAGCAGGCGGTCGAGATCTTGCTGAGGCAGGCAAGGTCTGGCGGCATCATGCACCAACACCCAGTCTTCGGAGCGAGCGACATCGCGCAAGCGAGCGAGACCTGCTAGCACTGAATGACAACGCTCCGATCCTCCCGTTACCCGCATGACCGGCGCGCGAGAGTTGAGGCTCACCTCTTGCCACCACTGATCTTGCGCTGATATCGCCACTACAACGCCGGAGATCCGGGAATGATTGCCAATTTTCTCCAAGACGTGCTCGATGAGCTTTTTTCCCGCCAACATCAAATACTGTTTGGGGACCGGCGCTTGCATTCGGGCACCGCTCCCGGCAGCCGGGATCACCGCCCAGAAACGGCGTTTCGTCATGGTCGATGGTTCGGCTCCGCGGTTTGCTTTTGCTCATCGATGATCTGATAGAAGATTTCCCCTTTCTTGATCATCCCCATCTCGCTGCGCGCGCGCTCTTCCACGGCCTCCAAACCGTGCTTTAGGTCCGCAACCTCGGCCGCTAGCCCCTGGTTTCGGTCGCTTAACCGTCTATTCTCCGTTTGCTGCGATTCGATGGCCCGTCTGAGCCCCCAGATCTCTCGCAAGCCGTCCTCGCCGAGCCAAAGCTTACATTGCAATACGAGCAGCAACAGCATGAAGACCAGGGCCAGGATTCTCATCGGCCGAGGAACGCGAGCCCGCTACGACCAGCGCTTAGCAACGGCGGGGGCAAGATTATAAAACGCCTCCCCCCCGGGGTATGACGCATCGCTCCCCAACTCCTCCTCGATCGCGATTAAGCGGTTATATTTCGCGACCCGGTCGGAACGCGACAAGGAGCCGGTCTTGATCTGGCCGCAGCTCGTGGCCACAGCCAGATCCGCAATGGTGGTGTCCTCGGTCTCACCGGAGCGGTGCGAGACGACCGCGGTGTAGTGGGCCGCTTTGGCCATGTCGATAGCGGCGAGGGTCTCGCTCAAGGTCCCTATCTGATTGACCTTAATGAGAATGGAATTGGCGATGTTTCTTTCGATCCCGCTCTTTAAGATAGCCGTGTTGGTCACGAAAAGGTCATCGCCGACGAGCTGTACGCGCTTACCCAGCCGTTCGGTCAGCAAGCGCCAGCCCTCCCAATCGTTCTCCGCCATGCCGTCTTCTATGGTGATGACGGGGTATTTTTTCACCCAGTCGGCCAGGATCTCGAGAAATTCCGCAGACGAACAGCGTTTGTTCTCGGAGCTAAGAAGGTAATGCTCGTCTCTGTAGAATTCCGAACTCGCGACATCCAGTCCCAGCAAGATATCTTTTCCGGCCCTGAAGCCGGCCGCTTCGATTGCCTGCAAGATCGCTTCGACGGCTGCCTCGTTGGACTTAAGGTCCGGAGCGAATCCGCCTTCATCACCCACGGCTGTGATAAGGCCCCGTCGGCGAAGAACCTTTCTAAGCGCATGAAAGACTTCCGCGCCATAACGCACCGCCTCGCGCAGGCTGCCTGCGCCGACGGGCAAGACCATGAACTCTTGGAAATCAACGTTATTGTCCGCATGGGCACCGCCATTGATGATATTCATCATCGGTAGCGGCATTTTGAACGGGCCATCGCCGCCCAATTGTCGGTAAAGAGGCACACCCGCCTCGGCGGCGGCGGCCCTTGCGGCAGCCAGCGAGACCCCGAGGATCGCATTGGCTCCCAGACTCGCCTTGGTTGAAGTTCCGTCCAAATCGATCATGATTTGATCTAAGCCCTGTTGCTCCGAAACCTCATGTCCCAGCAAGGCGCTGCGAATGGCTCCGTTGACATTGGCGACTGCCCGCAGCACCCCTTTGCCGAGATAGCGCTGGGGATCACCATCGCGCAGCTCGATCGCCTCCCGTTTCCCCGTAGAGGCGCCAGAAGGGACGGCCGCTGTGGCCACAACGCCCGTCTTCGTATAGACATCGACCTGAACGGTAGGATTGCCTCGGGAATCGAGGATTTCCCTCCCGTGGATCTCTTTGATTCCTGACATCGGGTCTCTTTGCTCTTGATTTTTATCAGAACCCGTCTGCCGCAGACTTTACCTGCGTGTCTATCGCTTTTAGCGTCTCTAACAGAGCGTGCATTTGTCCTAAAGGCCAGGAATTCGCCCCGTCGCTCAGGGCCCGATCGGGATCGGGGTGTGTTTCCATGAACAAGCCCGCGACCCCGACAGCGACCGCTGCCCGAGAGAGCGCCGGCACGAACTCACGCTGACCAGAGGACGCATGACCCTGACCCCCTGGTACCTGCACAGAATGCGTCGCATCGAACACCACCGGGCACGCTGTTTCACGCATGATAACCAGAGAGCGCATGTCGGAGACGAGATAATTGTATCCGAAGCAGCTCCCGCGCTCACAAACCAGTATGCGCTCGTTGCCCACCGCCCGCGCTTTCTCAACGACCGGTGTCATGTCCCAGGGCGCGAGGAATTGGGCCTTCTTGATGTTTACGGGTAAACCCAGGCGGGCCACGTTTTGGATGAAGCCGGTCTGGCGACACAAAAAAGCGGGGGTTTGCAGCATATCCACAGCCGCTGCAACTTTCTCAAGCGGGGAGTCTTCATGCACGTCGGTCAGCACCGGCACCCGCACCTGTTCCCTCACGCTTTGCAGGATCGCAAGTCCTTGTTCGAGACCCAGTCCGCGAAAGCTTTTGTGCGAGGTACGGTTGGCTTTGTCGTAAGACGCCTTGAACACGAAGGGGATCTGAAGCTCGCCGGTGATTTCCTTCAACGCCCAAGCGGTTTCCAAGACCAGCGACTCGCTCTCGACGACGCACGGACCGGCGATCAGAAAAAAGGGAGCCGATCCGCCGATCTCGAAGTCAAACAAGCGCATTTTTTAGGGCGGGCGATGAGCGGCTGTGCTGCTGCATAGCCGCACGTATGTAGCTAGTGAACAGCGGGTGCCCATCGCGGGGGGTGGAGGTGAATTCGGGATGGAACTGGCAACCCACAAACCACGGGTGGCCTTCGAGCTCGATCATCTCCACCAGCTCTCCATCGGCCGATCTTCCCGCGATCCGCATCCCGGCGTGCTGCAATGCGTGTAGGTAACCCGGATTGACCTCATAGCGGTGGCGGTGCCGTTCGATGATCTCCTCCTTGCCATAGATAGAGCGGACCAGAGTGCCATTGCTGAGTCGGCACACTTGTCCGCCAAGCCGCATGCTACCACCCAGATCGGAGAACTCGTCACGCTGCTCGATACGCCCATCCGGCGCCTTCCATTCTGTAACCAAGCCGATCACAGGATGCCCGGTATCCCGTTGGAACTCCGTGCTGTGGGCGGTTTGCAGACCCACGATATGGCGGGCGAATTCGATCACCGCCACCTGCATCCCCAGGCATATACCAAGATAGGGGAGCCCACGCTCGCGTGCAAAACGCGCGGCCGCTATCTTTCCCTCAATCCCGCGGGCGCCAAATCCACCGGGAACCAGGACCGCGTCCACATCCTCCAGACTAGCCACCCCTTGGCGTTCAATGGTTTCCGAATCGACATACTTAATCCGAACCCGGGTGCGGGTCTTGAGCCCGGCGTGTGATAAGGCTTCGGACAGCGATTTATAGCAATCGGCCAAATCCACATACTTGCCGACCATGGCCACCGTCGCCTCCGCTTGGGGATGCTCCATGCTCTCGATGACCGCCTCCCATTCGCTGAGATCGGCCTCCGGCACATTCAAACCCAGCTTTTCGGCCACGATGGCGTCCAGCTTCTGCTGGTGAAAGCGCATGGGGATCTCGTAGATGTTGTGCACATCGATGGCGGCGATCACGGCGCGTTCCTCCACATTGGTAAACAGAGCAATCTTGCGCCGCTCCGAGGCCGGCAAAGGCCGGTCGACACGGCACAGCAGGATGTCGGGCTGAATGCCGATCGATCGCAGTTCTTTGACCGAGTGTTGCGTGGGCTTGGTCTTTATCTCTCCAACGGAGGCGATATAGGGTACCAAGGTCAAATGGATGAACAGCGTGCGGCCTGAACCCAGCTCCACCCGCATCTGGCGGATGGCCTCCAGAAAGGGCAGCGACTCGATATCGCCCACCGTGCCGCCGATCTCCACCATGACCATCTCGGCATCGCCAGCGCCCTTCTGAACGCACGCTTTTATTTCATCGGTAATGTGGGGGATGACCTGCACCGTGCCGCCTAGGTAATCACCCCGGCGCTCCTTGCGGATCACATTGGCGTATATGCGCCCCGCCGTGTAATTATTATTCTGGCTGGTCTTAGTTCGGACGAAGCGCTCGTAATGACCCAGATCCAGATCGGTCTCGGCTCCGTCTTCGGTGACAAAGACCTCTCCATGTTGAAAGGGACTCATGGTCCCGGGATCCACGTTAATGTAAGGGTCGAGCTTCACCAGCGCCATCTTGAGACCCCGCGCCTCCAAGATGGCGCCGAGCGACGCCGACGCGATCCCTTTGCCCAAAGAGGATACCACCCCACCGGTGATGAAAACAAAACGCGTCATTTCGGTTTAGTGCTTAGCGTGTGGCAGCGTTTAGGACGATCCCGATGGTTATTGCGGGAACCTGTTTCTTCCCATTAAGCATACCCGGCTTGGGCGGTCCTGCCAAATAGAGTTTGCCAGGTAGAAGTCCCAAGCGAGATCGCCGTTTGCGGTCATATGACTGCCTCCTTATACTGGGCTTGTTGCTATTTTCTTGGAGCATCACGCTATGGCTTTGTCGCTTACCTCCTTCTCATTCTCCCACGGCGCCCGGATCCCCAGGCGCCACACTTGCGAAGCAGACGATATCTCTCCCCCGCTCACGTGGTCTGGGGTTCCACCAGCGGCCCAGAGCCTGGTGCTCATCGTCGACGACCCCGATGCACCGGACCCCGCCGCACCCAAACTGACCTGGGTGCACTGGGTGCTGTACAACATACCGCCGCAAGCAACGGGCTTGTCCGAGGGAGTCGCCGTCAGCGCATTGCCCACAGGAACAAAGCAAGGAAGCAACGACTGGAAGCGGACAGGCTATGGCGGACCTTGCCCACCCATCGGGCGCCACCGTTATTTTCACAAGCTCTATGCGCTAAATGCCTTGCTGCCAGACCTCGGGACGCCCACCAAAGCAGAAGTGGAGCAGGTGATGCGGGGACACGTGCTGGAACAGGTGGAGCTCATCGGGACCTATCAAAAAGGAGATAAGTAGCTTCCTCGCTTCTTCGCTAGCTCGCTCTGGACAGAACGGAAAACCTGCGCTTCGGCCATACATACCATCCACGAGCAGGGACTGCTCGCTTCAGCTGACGCGTCCTTGGGCTTTAATGCGGGGGAAATGTTTCAGAGCCAGGAGCCTTTGTCTGTGAAATATTTCACAGACAAAAGGAACGCGTTGCGCTAGCCTTTAGGTCTCCCTCCCCCAGGGAGCCAATCACAGCCCGGAACGTGGTGGTGTGAAGGAACCGCGCGGCGTTAACGGAAAGGAGTCTACGGACAGAACGTCGCGCGCCACCCTTCGATAAATCCCAGATTCGTCGAATCGCAAAGCAAAACGCGCGGTTTTTGCTTTGCTCCCTGTTTTCGACCGTTATCCGTTTGAAATCTGTGTCGTATATCCGTGTGCCCAGGCACTGGGTAACTAGGGTCGTTTACTCCCGCGATCTTCGGCTCGTCTTCTCCGCATCGGCTGGTTTTTCGCTCGCGCTCAGCATCTCAAAAAACGCTTTTTGCACCGTCTCCATCGTTTGCAGTTGCACCGGCCACAAAGATTTCATCCAGTTCAACGCATCGGTCCCCGCCATACCGCTTTTCATCTGGTCGCGCAGCATATCCACGAATTCCTCCTGTAGCGGTTTTAGGTTTGGTAGACCAAAAAACTCACGCACCTCTTCCGGGGTCGCATCGATATCGATGGTGATCTTCATGGATCCTCCTAGGCGCTGGATTGGAGCCTAAATCATAGCAGAGCTCGCTGGGCGGTCACGCCCCGAAACACACGATTCGCCAGAACCGTAGCCTCCCGAAAAACGCCCGCGTAAGAGGCGGTTAATTCTTGCTAAGGGACCTTTTTTTATTATTTCGCCTATTCTTGGACGCTTCATCCGCCGCCCACTTATTACAATCAGTTAATAATCTCTGTGCCTGTGCTAAGTGTGACTCCACTAGCTGTATGCTCAAGTTAAGATCCTTGTGATCTTCCAATAAACCGTGTCCTTCCGGTAAGCCTGCGTGAATTCCGCTGAGGTTCTTGATATCGTCAGTTGCCGCTTTAGGAGTGCAGGAAGGACAGCTGATGGTAGCCGCAAAGATACGGGCGGGTACCCCCGCACATGCCGATCCCCTCGAGCAGGTTCATC
>JBOIEG010000298.1:0-16954 GCA_050740915.1 Gammaproteobacteria bacterium
TCTACTTGATAGACCCCATGGAGTTAAGGGCGTCTGAGGAAAACAACGATTCTGACGCAAGTCCTACAGGCTCTGGCTGTGGATATATGGACAACTTCCCTGTTGCCCACATACCCACAGCCCAACAGACTTTTTGATACCCAAAATTTCGGACCTATAGAACGTAACTTTATTCCAAGTAATGAATCAGATGCATAAATACGCCTCAGATCAGTACCCACAAATTCTGCGGAGGAGGCATAATTATAAGCTACCTATCAAGAAGAGCCTAACAGCACTTCGCTACACTTATGACCATGCGCCCGGCCGACAACGATGAGGTGGCAAAACTGCACCACCTCATCGAGCGTATCGAGCGGCGCCTGGAGCTCGAGCCGTGATCACCTTGATCAAAGAGCTCCGCGAGGCCCTCAAAGAGGCGAGGGCGAGCGAGAGGAAGGCCGCGGGCGCCAGGCGCCATCGAGCGCATAGATCCAGAACAGGGGCGCATCGACCGGGACATCGCCGAGCTGAAGCCCAACGTCACTGATCTCCAGCCCGAGGTGGCCGAGCTCAAGGCTGACGTGCGGCTGATAAAACGGATGCTCCTAAGGCTATCGTTACGGGCTGGTGACACTACTGTTGGTCTCAACCAGCCTCTACAGGTCATTGGTTTACGACCGGAATGTCGAGGTCTTTGCAAATCTTGCGAGCAAGGAACTCATTGAGTTCGCGGTGTCGTGGTCTCGCCGAGACCTTCCGTGTCACCGGATTGAAGTACACCGCATGAATTCCGCCTTCCCGGAGTAACCGACAGCCATGGGCTTCGAGGTGGCGGAGCAGATCCAGGCGTTTCAAGCGGAAAGGAATAACGGTTCGCGAATGACGTCCGCTCCGCGATGTCTTCCTCGGCCAACGCCCGGTTAGCCGCGAGGACCAATTCAACCGCCTCTTCTAAATTAACCCGCGCCTCCTCCAAGGTCTCGCCCTGGGTATTTGCGCCGGGTAGTTCTTCCACAAAAGCGATATAGCCTTCTGGGACCTTCTTGTATACTGCGGTTAATCGAAGCCGCACGGATACCGCCTCCGTTAACTACGATAGCTGCATTACTTTATCGCATCCACAGCGGCAGGACAATAATTGTGGTCTGTCCCTGGGACATTAGCGAGAGCGCCAGCCCAATCGCCCCGGAGGCTATTGGGGTGCGTCCTATCAAATCGCGCCACACAAGGTGGCGCAGTTCCGTGAAACTGCACCCCAGCCAAGTTTGGCTGATCCGTTCCAAAGTGTCGGTACTGATCAAGTCATAACCACAAGTCGGAAGACGCTGTTCTCGGACCGGCTTAGTGCTTGCGCTGGTTGCCTTAAGTCCCATATTGGGACTATGATGCCCGCGTGCGCATCAGCGCCCTCTCGACACTGAGAGCGTTCTGGGAAGACAACCCGGCCCACATCGATGCCAAGGAGCCTTGTCTGGCCTGGTACAGGCACGCGCTGGAGGCCGACTGGGCGTCGCCAGCAGACGTGAAGGCAGACTTCCGCAACGCCAGCATCCTTCGGGACGGGCGAGTGGTGTTCAACATCGCCGGCAACAAGTACCGGCTGGTGGTGTGGATCAACTACACCTATCGGGTGGTCTACGTTAGGTTCATCGGAACCCGCGCCCAGTACGACGAGATTGATGTGCAGACGATTTGAAGGAGGTGACGATGGATATCAAGCCAATCAAGATTGACACCGATTACCGTGCGGCCCTGGGGGAGATCGAGTCGCTCATGACGGCCGGGGCGGACACTCCGCAAGGCGAGCGTCTCGACGTACTGGTCACGCTGGTCGAGGCCTACGAGAAGAAGCACTTCCCGATGGATGTGCCCGATCCGGTCGAGGCCATCAAGTTCCGTATGGATCAGATGGGGCTCACTCCTAAAGATCTGCAACCCATGATCGGCCGGATGAACCGGGTCTACGAGGTGCTGAACTACAAGCGTCCGTTGACGCTGAAGATGATCTGGAAGCTGCATCAGCAGCTCGGCATCCCGGCCGAGAGCCTGATCAAGCCGCCCGATGAGTTTCCGCGCAGCATGAATGATCTCGCAAGCGTCATCCACCCCAAGCCGTGAGGCTATTGCGGTACATCCCCTATTCGCTCCGGGTAGCCGCTTAGGCACTGGGGTAACTTTTGGGGAAACTCGCGCCAGCTCCGCCTTCCGTCCGGCAGCTTCGGGCTCGGCGCGCTGGTCGCTCAATCGCCTTGAATCACCGGCTGCGCCTGTCAGCCGGTGTCTTCAAATCTAACCACTAATCAGGCCACGAAGGGAATTCTTGGATCCGATTTCCTGCTCCTTGAGAAAAGAGGTAGCTGAGCATTCCGTGCGCGACGCTGAGCCAAGGGGGTCTGCTATGAACCGAGACCGGGCGTCACCGGTTTAACGAATCGAGAACAGACCGCTGCTCTGATCGTCATCTCGACAGCGTCCCCTGACCGGCACTAAACGGGAAGGAAAGTCTTGAGAATAAGCGCCATCACCCCGCCGAGCAACAGCCCTAGCATCCATTTAATGAGCGTCAATTCGCCTCGTAGGCCCTCAAGGCGGGTTTCAATTTTCAGCTCCAACTCCTTAAGGTCGCGCTTGGTCGCGATCTCGAGTTCGCCCTGCGCGTCTCGGAAAGCTTCGGACATGGCTTTGGCCTGCGCGTCCGGCACGCCCGCCGCCTTTAGCTTCTCAACGAATTTGAGCGTGTCGAACGTAACAGTTGCCATGGCTGTAAGTTTACCATACCCCTGCGTGTCGCTACGGGCGCCAACGCATCGCTCGCTAGCCATGCCTTGTCGCGCCTATGACAACCGCTAATAGGCCCGCGCCCTATCGAGTTCCCGTTACCTTCGGCGGCAAGAAGGGTTTGATACTGTTGGACCAGATCCGAACCCTCGACAAAACCCGTTTACAGAAAAAGTTGGGCGCGGTGAGCGGCAAAACGCTTTCCACAACCCTGAACGTCTTGCAGGACATTTTCGCGAAATAGCCTGAATAGAAACTATGCAGCACCTAGCCCGCTGGCGGGCACCTGGGTTACAAGAGAAATTTCGATTAACCTCTTGAACAAAAGGTGACGACAATGACGAACGAGTCTTGAGGTAACGAAGGATGCAAGGGAATGATAGCAAGACGACGGATACCCAAGCACTGCTGTTGGTAGCGATGGAGATGAGCTGAAGACCTGACGGCTGGCGATGGCGGTGGCAGGTCAGCCCCGCAAGCGGGTGAAGACGGTGGAGGCGGGGAATTACCTGGACTTGGCGCAAGCGGTGGCGGAAGCCAAGGTGCGGCTCAAGCGGCCGGACGAGACGAAGGTGGTGTTTTGTTACGAAGCGGGGCGGGATGGGTTTCATCCGTACCGGCGGTTGACCGAGCTGGGCCATGAGGTCTGGGTCATTGACTCGGCCAGCGTCTCGCGCAAGATGCGGCGGGCGAAATCGGATGGGATTGATGCGGACAAGCTGTCGGAGTTGATGCAACGGCAGGCGCGGGAGGAGAAGGCGCTGCGGATCGTGCGGGTGCCGCCTTTGGAGGTAGAAGACCAGAGGCTCTTGCCGCGGGAGCGGGCGATGCTTTTGGAAGACCTGCAACGCGTGCGCAACCGGATCGAATCGCTGTTGTTCACCCAAGGCTACCGGGAGGTGCCGAAGCGTGCCCGGGACTTGCGGGCCTGGCGCCACGGGAGATGGGCGCGCAGTTGCGGGAGCGGCTCCACCGGAACATCAAAAGGCTTTCGCTGTTGGAGCAGCAGTTCCAGGCGGTGGGAAAGGCGATGCTCCTGAAAGTCCGGGAGATGCGGTTGTGCGACATCGGATGGGTGGGCGCCTGGGTGTTGGCAAGTGAGCTGTACGGCTGGCGGACCTTCCGCAACCGGCGGGAGGTGGGTGGTGCCTTGGGGCTCACGCCGACGCCCTACAGTTCCGGAGACGAGCGGGAGCAAGGTATTAGTAAAGCCGGCAACGCGACCATCATTAAAGCCATCACCGACGCTGGCATGATGTGCACGATGCAGACGGGGGCACGCCACTTCACGACCAAGCGCATCCGCGAAGCGGTGGAGGCCGGAGTCCAGGCAGTTGGGGTCTCCGTCGACGGATTGCGGGATTTGCACGACCGTCTGCGCAGCGTCCCCGGCTCGTTCGATAGCGCGTTCAACGTGTTGCGCAAGCTCCGCGAGCACGGGGTAGTCACCAGCGTTAACACTCAGATCACCAGCTTGGTGGTGCCCCAACTACGTCAGCTCATGGAGTTGTTCATCGATGCCGGCGCAAAGAACTGGCAGGTGCAACTGACTGTGGCCATGGGGCGAGCGGCCGATAACCCAGCGCTGCTTTTGCAGCCCTTCAGGATGCTGGAGCTGATGCCTCTATTGGCCAGGCTCTACCAGGACGCCGCACCGCGAGGTCTGCTCGTCCAGCCGGGTAACAACGTCGGCTATTTTGGCCCCTACGAATCCATCTTACGAGCCAGCGGAGACGAGCTTTATCACTGGAACGGTTGCACGGCCGGGCGAAACGCCATCGGCATCGAGTCCGATGGTTCCATCAAGGGATGTCCCTCCCTTCCGATGTCCCCCTACGTCGGAGGTAACATTCGCGACATGACACGGGAGGACATATGGGATCTCACGCCCGAATTGTCCTTCGCCCACAGTAAAATGCAGAACGAGCTGTGGGGCTATTGCCGCACTTGTGGGTTACGGTTAGCTCTCTGGTGGGGAGTGTTTATGTCCTTGTACAAATTCGGCCCATAACGGTCCAAACTCCGCAGGAATCGGCAAATGGCCACCTAGGACGTCAGCTCTTTATTGATCCGAGAAAAGATATTAATCATGGCATTTGCTCCTATCTATATACAAACGTTTTCTTGATCCCTGTAAGCTATACGCAGTATGGCAACGTTTGGATGTTCCGCGCCGTGAGCCTAGGTAACGGCGCGCCGTAACTCACCTTAAGCACGGCGCCAAGTCCTCCCTCGCTGACACCAAAAAACTTGACTCTGAGGAGCAAACCCGTTTATAGAGACAGACTAAGCCCTCTGGCGGCTAACCCACGATGACGCTCGCCTACGTAACGCATAAAGACTGCCTGCTGCACGAGATGGGAGTATGGCATCCCGAGTCGCCAGCGAGGCTCTCCGCCATCCAAGACCAGCTCAGCGCCGATGGTCTGTTCCCGCTCGTGCGTCTTGTGGAAGCGCCTTGCGCTACCAAAGAACAGCTGTCCCGCGTTCACGATCCGGCCTACGTGGATCGCATCATGCGGATCGCTCCCAAAAAAGGAGTGGTGAGCCTGGACCCGGACACGGTCATGAATCCCCACAGCCTTAACGCCGCATTGCGGGCCGCGGGCGCCCTCGTTCACGCCGTCGACCTGGTGGCGCGAAGTGAAGTGACCACCGCTTTTTGCGCTGTGCGCCCTCCCGGCCACCATGCGGAACGCTCCCACGCCATGGGTTTTTGCTTTTTAAATAACGTAGCGGTCGGCGCCGCCCATGCGTTGGCGATCCCTGGGATCTCACGCGTGGCTATCGTTGATTTCGACGTGCATCATGGCAACGGCACCGAAGATATTTTCCGCGATCAGCCGCGGGTCCTGTTTTGCTCTTCCTTCCAGCACCCGTTTTACCCGGGAAGCGGTGCCGATACCCGCTGCGATCACATCATCAATATACCTCTGCCCGCCGGCACCACCGGCGTGGAGTTCCGGGAGCACGTTGAAGCGCGTTGGCTGCCTGCATTGGATCGTTTTCGCCCGGAATTCGTGTTTATCTCGGCCGGCTTTGACGCCCACGCCGCGGACCCGCTCGCACAGCTGCTTTTCACCGAAGAGGACTACACCTGGATCACGGAGCAGATGGTGGCTATCGCCCAGCTGCACGCTGAAGGACGGATCGTCTCCACCCTGGAGGGAGGCTACGATCTATCCGCTTTGGGGCGCAGTGCAGCGGCGCACATCGCAGCCTTAATGAAGTAACGGGCGCCCTACGCCATCGCGACCTTTTCGTTACTATCTATCCGTGCTGTTCATGCATGAAGACACTGTTCAAATTCCTGGTCTTGTCGCTGGGCGTGCTTGCCGTGCTGGTGGTTGCGGCCGTGATCGCGCTGCCCCTATTGGTTGACCCCAATGACCACAAAGACCGCATTGTGCAACTCGTAGAAGCACAAACGGGACGCGAGCTCTCCGTACAGGGCGATATCACGCTTTCGGTGTTTCCCTGGTTAGGGTTCGATCTGGGTGCTGCTTCCTTGGGCAATGCACCGGGGTTTGGTGCCCAGCCGTTCGCCACCATAGAGCGGCTCCGAGTGGGTATCGCCTTGCTTCCCTTGTTGCGCGAGAAGGTGGAAATGGGGACCGTGATCATCCACGGATTGTCGGTGAATCTGCTCCGCAACCAAAAAGGCGAATCCAATTGGGCTGATCTGGTTGCCGAAGACAAGTCCAAGGGAGCACCCACCGGCCTGCGGCTCGCGGCGCTGGCTCTTGGCGGCTTGGACATACGCAACGCCAGTCTGGAGTGGGAAAACCAGGCTCAAGGCCAGGCGTATGTGATCAAGAACCTGAACCTTGAGACCGGTACGGTGGGCATCGGCAAGCCGCTCGATCTCTCCCTTGCGTTTCAGCTCCAAGACAGCACGGCCGGGATCACCGGCGACATCGCTCTGGATGCCCTGCTTGATTTCCGTCCAGACCACAAACAATGCCGGCTTCGCCCCGTGGATTTCAATGCCAGGCTGAAGTGGCCGCGCTTCCCGGGCGGGAGTGCGGATATCGATCTGAAAGCAGACATCGCGGCGGACCTAAAGACGGCGACAGCGCGGGTGTCCGATCTGTCCCTGCGCATCTTAGACGCCAGGATAACAGGCGATGGCCAAGCGACGAAGCTCAGGGATGATCCCGAGCTACACGGGTCCATCCGAGTCGCACCTTTCGATCTGCGGCAGCTGCTCGCGGAGATCGGTAAAGAGGTTCCCAAGACCGCCGATCCGGCGGTTCTCAGATCCCTAGAGCTGAATACGCCGTTTATGGGCTCAAAGCGCGGTCTGAGCCTCAAGGCCATGACAGCCAAGCTCGACGATTCCCAGGTCAAAGGCGACGTGTCAATCGCCGACTTCGCCGATCCCGATATCGATTTCGACCTCGATCTGGATCGGATCAATGCCGATCGCTACTTGTCCCCTCAAACACCGAACGCGATCACCCCGGAGACAGTCGCCGCTGGTGTGGCGGCCGAATGGCCGTCGAAGATGCTGCGCGCATTGAAGCTAAAGGGCGAACTGCGCGCCGGGCACCTCACCCTGAACGCTATGCCGCTGACAAAGGTAACTCTCACGGTCAAGGCCCGCGATGGACGAATCGCCTTTGATCCCGTCTCCGCCCAACTATTCGGTGGCCGTTATGATGGAGCCGTGGCCTTGGACGCGACCGGCAAGCAGCCGCTCATCACCGTGGACAGCGCCGTAGACGCTGTTCAAATGGGCCCACTGCTGGAACAAGTGACGGGCAGGTCAACGATCGACGGTCGCGCGACGGCTGAGGCGAAGTTCACCGCGGCCGCTGCCAGTGCGCAGGCGCTAAGGCGCACGCTCACAGGCGATATGCGCTTCGCGCTTCGCGATGGCGTGATTCGGGGATTTAATATTGCCCGGATCATACGGGAGGTGGAGTCTCGGATCTCGGGAAAGCACCTGCCGCCCCATAGCGAACCCGCACAGACCGACTTTTCCGAATTGACGGGCAGCGCGCACCTGGTCAACGGCTTGGCGAGCAACAAGGACTTGGTGCTCAAGTCACCGCTGCTGCGCGTGGAGGGTGCGGGCCACGCGAACCTCACAACCAAGCAAGTGGACTACAGGGTAAAGGCTACACTGGTGGACACGTTAAAAGGCCAAGGGGGAAAAGGGCTGGAAGGGCTGAAGGGGATCCCGATACCGGTGCGTGTTAGTGGTACCTTCGATAAACTCACGTTCACGCCGGACATCCAGGGTTTGATCGAAGCACGCGCCAGGAAGGAGCTGGAAAGGCAAAAAGACAAAGTCCAAGCCAAACTCCAAGAAAAGCTGGAAAGGGAACTGGGCGATAAGCTCGGCGACCTCCTCGGCGGCAAGCCCAAACACGAGCAGGGACAGGCGGCCCCACCGCAAAGCACGCCCAGCGCGGACGAGGGGAAAACTCCGATCGACGATGTGTTGAAAGACCGGTTGAAACGTGTGTTGCCGTTCTGAAGTCGCTATCGGCCTCGCCGCGCTGTTGTTGTTCCCTGCAAGCACAACAACTCATGCGAGCGAGGTGCATCACCTCGACGTGAGCGCCGATCGCGGCCGTTACCGCGTATACCTCGAGGTACTCATCGACGCCGATCTGGAATCGGTGCAGCGCATCGTGCAGGATCACGACGGGCTCTACCGGCTCAGCCGCATCATCAAACGCAGCCGTGTTCGCGGCTCTTTACCGGGGCAGTTACCGCGCCGTGAGCTTACGCTTGAAGCGTGTATTCTATTCTTTTGTATGGCGCCCCGTATGCTCGAAGAGATCGAGCGGCAAGCCAACGGCGACATCATCACCCGCATCGTGCCCGAGCAAAGCGATTTCTCCTATGGCCGATCGCGCTGGCGCACGCGGCGTTTGAGCACCAAAGCCTCGCGGATCGATCTCAGCGCCGAGCTCACACCCGCGTTTTGGGTGCCGCCCATCATCGGTCCGTGGATCCTGAAACACAAGTTGCGCGTCGCCGCGCTGGAGAGCTGTGAGCGACTCGAACGACTGGCCAGAGGCCCAGCGCTTTCGCCGTAAGCTGTTGCGGTGGTACCGGCGGCACGGTCGCCGCGACTTACCGTGGAAGCGCGAGCCGACACCCTACCGGGTATGGGTTTCGGAGATCATGCTGCAACAGACCCAGGTAGCGACCGTCATCCCGTATTTTGAGCGCTTCCTACAGCGTTTCCCGGGCGTGAATAGCCTCGCCAGTGCCCCGTTGGATGAGGTGTTGCACCAGTGGTCCGGCCTTGGCTATTACGCCCGAGCACGCCATCTGCATCGCACCGCCCGCTTCATCATGCAACGGTGGGATGGCGTGTTTCCGAAGAGGATCGAGGAGTGGGTGACCTTACCGGGGGTCGGGCGCTCAACGGCAGGAGCGATCTTGGCCCTGGCTTTCGATCAGCGTCACCCGATTTTGGACGGGAACGTCAAGCGGGTGTTAACCCGATTCTGCGCCATCGCGGAGGACCCCGGCAGAACCTCAGTGCAGCACCGACTGTGGGCCATCGCCGATCAACTCACGCCGGAGCGCGACGCCGCGTGTTATACCCAAGCGATCATGGACCTCGGAGCGACGATCTGCACGCGGGTAAACCCACAATGCCCGCGCTGCCCCGTAAGCAACGATTGCAAAGCCTACGCCCTAGGCAGACCCAAGGATTTTCCAAGGCGGCGTGAAAAGAAAACGCTGCCCGTACGGCACGCGCTGTTTGCGATCTTGCAAAATCCTGCGGGCGAGGTGTTGCTCCAGCGCCGGCCACCCGCCGGCGTATGGGGCGGTCTCTGGGCCTTTCCCGAATGCCCAGCAGCCGAAGTCTTTTCGCCATGGTGCGCGCGCGAGTTCGGCCTGGAGGTGCTGGACCAGAAAAACGGGGAAATCCTTCATCATAGTTTTAGTCACTTTCGACTCGATATTGCTCCCCTTTTTGCCCGGGTGCGGGTTGCCGGGCGAGGCGTAATGGAAGCGACAGACACACTCTGGTATAACGTTATCTCGCCACCTGCCGTAGGGCTGGCGGCGCCGGTTCGTAGTCTTCTGTCACGGTTATGTTTCAAGGTAAATGCACAAGAGGTCGAAATGCCCCGAATGGTAAATTGCGTAAAGCTGGAGAAAGAAGCCCAAGGCCTCGCTCGCCCCCCCTATCCGGGTGAGCTCGGAAAGCGGATCTTTGAGCAAGTATCGATGGAGGCCTGGCAGATGTGGCTTAAGCACCAGACCATGCTGATCAACGAAATGCGGCTCACGCCCATCGACCCCAAGTCGCGCGAATTTCTAGAAAGTGAAATGGAGAAGTTCTTTTTTGGCCAGGGGTCGGCTTTGCCGGAAGGCTATGTTCCGCCGGATGAGCCTCCGCGTTAAGCGCCCTGGAGCTTGACGTCACGAAAACGCACCGGTTTAATACCGCCTCCGCTTGTAACCCCAAAACGTCCCTGGGCGAAGTCGTTGAGACTAAGGCACGGCCAGGGCAAAGTGATGGGTCAGGGAACCTCCGCGCAGTGGGTAGTTATGAACCCGCGCCTGCGCGGTGAAAAATAAGGCTTCAAATGGCCAGGTAGCTCAGTCGGTAGAGCAGGGGACTGAAAATCCCTGTGTCGGCAGTTCGATTCTGTCCCTGGCCACCAATAAAAACAATAAGTTAAACGTATTTTCCGAAGTATATTTGGTCCGCAATTTTCGTAAAGTACGCGACTCTGGGTGCTACTTTGTGGGCTCGACTTTGTCACCCAAGCGCTCACGAACGTAGTGCTCCGTCATGATAATGGTCTTATGCCCAAGTTGCTTTTGGGCCGCGTGGATGTCTTGGGACTCTGCTTTGTCCGTGCCGGCCTTAGCGCGTAGATCACGAAACTGAAAATTCACCCCTGCCTTCTCACGCGCTTTATCAAAACGGTGGCGTAGGGCGTAATAGGTAAGCGGCTGCCCGTCTTCCTTGCACACTAGCATTAGATTCCGCACCTTATAGGTACGTTTGCGTTCCAGGATCCGGTTGATGACTGTTGAAAGCTGACCAGTGATCGCGATGCGCAATTTTTTCCCACGCTTACTCTGATGCACGTGTAGAACATCCTCACGGATGTCTGCCTCGCTCATGTTTAAAGTGTCGGCCGGACGTTGGCCGGTAAGGTAGGCGAGATCTAGGGCATCCCGTAGCGCTTCGTCGGCGGCGCTCCATAGCGCTTCGTACTCATGGTCCTCGACATAGATATCGCGTCCTCGTCTTTGTGCCCGTGGATCCCTTGACAGGGGTTAGGTTTGTCGGTGTAACCCCATTCGCGTGCCTTGTTCCAGATATGGCTGAAAAGAGCCTTCTCGCGATTCGCGCGAACCGGAGCATGTTTACGCCAGTCGAGGTACTGGCGAATATGTACTGGTTGGATTTGCTCCAAGGGTGCAGGTGGATTGTCAAAGAATTTGTAAAGCTGAGCGATCTCCCTTAGGTTATCTTTTTGCGTCGCTTGGGACTTGGCGGGCACTACGTCCCGCAGGTAACGCGCGGTGATGTAACGGAAGGTAATAATCTCCGGGTGGCGAGGTTTGGCGTCGATTTCAAGCTCAGCCCACTTTTTAACTGCGAGCGCGTAGTCGGAGCCAAGGGGGAGCTCACGGCGAGGCCGCTTGCCTGTGTCGTAGTAGTAGAAGGTCTTCCCGCTCGACTTAACGCGCGCCCGCATCCGCGGGGGCAAATTGAGGTTCTTGTAAGGCTTTCGGCCCATGCTGTTTACAATCCGACCCTGTTTACCGCAGACCGCCAAGTTCCTTGAATTATATTATCGGAGTCCTTTTTCTGTCCTTCGACAGCAGCACGAGTGACCACAGGTCGACCGCTCGCGTTCACATAGAATGGTACTCCGCTATTCCTCAGCCAAGCGATCTGACACGACTTGCGCCGTTTTCCTGTTAGCGTAGCAATCTCCTCGGCGGACAGGAAGATGCTCACAATCGAAACCCCCTATTTCCGTACATGACCAAGCGATGGCCAATAGTCGCGTTCCCGCAGTGTCTAAGTGGCGCCGACCGGCTTTTCCTTCATAACTCCCAGACGTACTGGAATACCACGTCGGTATCACTAGGTCAATACCTATATGGGTTTTTACCGTAAGAATCACCGAAAACTATACCGATTAAGAGCCGAAACTATATAAGCCACAGGCCGACCAGGACCATCCAGGTAGCGCGAAAAGCTGATTGCTACTGTAGTGTCCAACAAATAGATGGTGTTATGACGCGAATTCAGTGATGCTGATTCATGTCCAGAACAAGCGCGATTGTGAACCTTGCGGATGCTGACCGGGAGCGACTTGAGGACTGGGTGGCGGCCCACGGGACGCCTCAGCAGGTGGCGTTGCGGTGCCGGATTGTTCTGGCCGCCGCCACTGGGGGGACGAATTTGGAAATCGGCGTGGAGTCGGGGGTCAATGTGAAGACCGTGGCTCTCTGGCGCAGGCGGTTCGCCCAGGCGGGCCCGGAGGGTTTGTGGGAGATTGCATCGGGCGTGGACGCAAGCCCACCTATTCGCCCGACACGATCAAGGCGATTGTCCAAGCGACGCTCTCGAGCAAGCCCAAAGGCATGGCCCAGTGGAGTTGTCGGCAGATGGCGCAAGCTCAGGGTGTGAGCAAATCCACGGTCAGCACTATCTGGCGCAGCCACAATTTGAAGCCGCACCGGGTCAAGAGCTTCAAGCTTTCGCGCGATGCTCGGTTCCTGGAGAAGCTGACCGACGTGGTGGGGCTCTACCTGAATCCTCCGGACCAGGCCCTAGAGCTGTGCGTGGACGAGAAGACCCAGATCCAGGCACTGGACCGCACCCAGCCCGACTACCCATGAAGAAGGGGCGTCTGGGCACGATGACCCACGATTACAAGCGCAACGGCACCCCCTGTCTGTTCGCCGCCTTGGAGATCCTGCAAGGCAAAGTCATCGGCTAGTGCTATGGCCGGCACCGCCATCAGGAGTTTCTGAAATTCCTGCGGCGCCTGGATGCGGAATTCCCCGGAGACGTCGCTCTGCACTTGGTGATGGACAACTACGGCACCTACAAGCATCCCAACGTGCAGGCGTGGCTCAAGCGCCACCCCCGATTTGTCCCGCACTTTGTCCCCACCAGTTCCAGTTGGCTCAACTTGGTGGAACGCTGGTTCGGCGAACTCACCGCCAAAGCCGTACGGCGTGGCTCCTTTCGCAGTGTCGCGAACCTTGAGTCCGCCATCGCCCAATTTCTCGCTGCTTGGAACGAAAAACCCAAGCCCTTCGTCTGGACCGCCACCGTCGAATCCATCCAGACCAAACTCGCCCGGTGCCGTCAACCGTTGGAGCAGATCAAGCCCGGCTGTACCGCACCGCGCAGCAGAACAAAGAAAACCAAATCACCAGTTATTTCTCGGACACTACACTAGTTCGGAAGGTGATGAGAAATTTAGGTTTCTCGCGTTCTTGAAGCGTATCGTTCAGGTGGGCCAATTCGATCGGTTCGCCGAAATTTCCGGTGCTCAGCCATCGTCCCGATGACCCGGCCGGAATTATTGCTATCGATCACCGCAGTCGGGTAATTCTCATTCAAGGGAGCCAACTCGATCGCCGGCTGGCCAGTTTCATTCGATCCTCTCAGTCGATACTTGCGGAAAATCACCTGGTCGTCCTTGTCAAACTTGGCTACAACAAAATCTCCAGGCTTTGGCGCAATCTCGGGGTCAACGATGATGATCTCTCCAGGATAGAAGTCTTCCATCATGCTCTCGCCCCGGATCACCAGGCCAAAAGTGCGTTCGCTCAATTGGTCCAGACTCGTCCAGATGACCTCCGTGCGGTCGGTGAGGGGGTAGGGTTTGCCGCTCAGGGTCCATTGCCAGGCTTGGGCATAGTCCAGGATGGGCACGATCTTGTTCCCAGGGAACATTACTAGGTCTCCCTTATGCGGGCTGACCTCTTGTTCCTTCTCTTCTTCGAATCGATGCGGCTCGTCGATCCAGCCCTGGGGTTTTCGCGTTACCCGCTCCACAGCGCGGGCGAGCTTGGTTCCGATATTTCTTTGATTCTTTGGGTTCAGGCTAAACACCCGTGAGATCTGCGAGGCCTGGATCCGAAGATCTTTCGCCAGGTTGGCGGCCACTCCGCCGTAGTGGTTGTCGATAAGCCAGCGGAGATTGGCTCGTCGTGTCTCGTGGATTCCCATAAGCGCTATTAGACACCATTTGTACCTTTTGGGTAAATGCCTTCGTTCGTTATGTTGTTGACATGGTATAGACCATACTGGTATTTTCGGCATATGGATCTGCGGACCTACTTCTACGGGCTCGACCCCCTAGAGCGCGAAGCGTTTGCTCGACGCGCCGAGACCACTGTCGGTTACATACAGTGCCACCTCATCACCCGCCGAAAGATCCCCCGTCTGCACTCGATGCGAAAGCTAGCTGCGGCAAGCGATAACCGGGTGTCACTCGATGACCTCCTTGCCTATTTCTACAGGGGGAGCACGAAACGAGGAAAAATCAATTTTGAGTCGATGCCCTTGACATGGCTATGCAGATCTCCATCGTTTCGACAAAAGGCGGGGTCGGCAAAACCACCCTCACCGCCAACCTCGGGGCGTTCCTGGCCGACCTGGACAAACGAGTGCTTCTCGTCGACGCCGATATCCAGCCTACCCTCTCCAGCTACTATCGTTTAACTTGTCAAGCGCCGCGCGGCCTGGTGGACGTGCTTGAGACGGGCGATATGACCGATGGGATCAGTGTAACAACCGTCGGATGCGACATCATCCTCTCCAACGATCCCGCCGAGAAGCTTCCGGACTGGATCCTCCATACCCCCGATGGCCGGTTCCGTTTAAAACGCCTTCTCAAACGCCTCGACGGCTATGACTTCGTTCTCATCGATACCCAAGGCGCGACCGGACCGCTGCAGGACATGGCGGTTCTGGCGGCGGGTTTGCTGATCTCACCCATCCCCCCAGAGCTTCTCTCCGCCCGAGAGTTTGCCAGAGGAACCATCGGAATGATCGAGCGCCTCTCCCGGATGGAGGACCTAGGATTTCCCCTCGGCAATCTCTACGGGCTCATCTATCGCATGGACCGCACGGCGGATGCGCGCGCGACCGCCGAAGCCCTGCGAGCCATGTCCTACGGGCCCTCGCGCGGGCGAATTAGGATCCTCGATACGGTGATCCCGGCGACCGTGGCCTATCGCGAGGCGGCGAGCGCCCGGCAGGTGCACCGTATCGAGCCCGTTCGTCAAGGCCCCACCCCGAGCGCTCTTGAGAGCATGCTCACTCTCATCCGAGAGCTCCTGATCGGGCTCGAGGAAACGGTGCTTGCCCCAAGCGATGTCCCAAGGAGCTCGAAGCCGTGAGCAAGCAGCGACCGAGTCTCGAAGAGCGCTTGCAGAGCCTCCAGCAAGAGTTCTTCGGGCGAAATCGCGAGCTCAAGCCCGCCGATCCCCTCGAGCCGACGCCGATGCTGGTCACGATCGACACGATCAAGGAGTACGACCGGAACCCGCGGCGCGAGCCTAACCAGGCCTATGAGATCGTCAAGCACTCCATCCGCCAGCGCGGTTTCCGCGGGACACTGCCGATCACGCGCCGCCCGGGCGATGAGACGTTCATGGTGGCTGAGGGCGGCAATACCGTGTTCCACGCCTTGAAAGAACTCCACCAGGAGACCGGCGATCCCCGGTTCTACACCATCTGTTGCCTCTTCGAGCCTTGGATCAGCGAGAGTGACACGCTGATCGCCCATCTCATCGAGAATGACAATCGGGGTCAGCTCATCTTTGTTGATCGGGCCCGCGCCGTGCGGGAGCTTCGCGAGTTGCTTGCGCACGAGCGGGGAGAGCCGATCGGAAGCCGCGCGTTAGCCGCCGCCTTGCGCGAGCGCGGTTATACCCTCGACCACCCTGTGATCGCCAGAATGGACTATGCCATCGCTACGCTTTTCCCGGTTATACCGTTGGCGCTGCGCGGGGGCCTCGGGATCGTTCAGGTCGAACGGATCCGCAGGATCGAAACCATCCTCGTCGCGTTTCTCGAAAGCCGGAGTCGAGAGGCTGCCGTGTTCGAAAATGCTCGGCAGTGGCTCCTCGACTGCCTCGCTCGCCACGACTCCGAGCACCCATCCCTGGCGCTCGATGCAATCCAGCGCGAGCTCGAAGCCTACCTGGCCGAACTTTGTGGAGAGAGTAACGCCAAGGCGCGGGCCGATTTTGCACTGATCGAGCAGACGGGTAAACCTGGCCAGGATGCGCCACCGCCCGTACCTTTCACGCTTCAGGACCGCCCAGCGTCCGGCAAATCCGGCGCAGAAGCCGCTGCGAGAGCGCAATCGACGGGCGCTCAACCAACCAATGCCGCAGCGATCAGCGAGCGCAGTGTGGTCGATCCGGGGGACACTCCGGCACCCGACAACTTTGATGAGACGTTTGATGTTGAGCAGGCGCCGCCTAATGATGAGGTGCTGCAAGTCGCTCTTCCCAGCGCGCCGAGACCCAGCACGTTTACGGATAAACCCGTTGCGCAGTTCGAGCTACCCCAAGATGTGAAGAGCTTGCGGGGCCGCATGTGGACGCTGGCCACGCAACTCGCCCAGCATCATGGTCTCGGCCAATGCGTCCATCTCTGTTCGAAGGGCTGTGGCTTCATCGTGGATCTACCGCAAACTCTGTTGTACGCCGGCGAACACCCGGAGTCCGCCGAGGAAGCGCAGCGGGTAACGCTGTGGTGGATGCTCGCCGCCCTCTCCGATGAATGGCCCTATGGCATGGGTCAGGCGCCGGCACTCGAGTACCTCGAAGAGGCGAGCATCTATCCCGCCATCCGGGCGGTAGCGGAGGGGGATGAGCGCACCGCCACCGATATCTTGATGCCGAGGGTGAGCTTTCCGCCCTCGCTCGATCTCGCCGCGCGCCGATTGTTCGCCGTCCTCGATGACCGGAACTACGCGCGCCTGATCCAGCTCATCGACGCACGGCGGGCGCTACAAGCGCACTGCCGCCGCTTGGGAAAGCAGATGGTCTGGGAGATATAGATAGTAGCACGTAAGGGTAGATCAACCATGCGGGTGGGGAAAGAAGCCGAGCTGAATGCGGCCATCCTGCACTTTATCGCCAAATGCCTGGCCGAAGGGGATCATCAGACGCTTTCGGATCTCGGCCTGGACCGCAAAGACGCCGAAGCCAT
>JBOIEG010000299.1:0-5324 GCA_050740915.1 Gammaproteobacteria bacterium
GGGTTCGATAACGTGATGGTCGACGTCAACGTGCATGGACCCACCTTAATGCGGTGCTCGGCTATGAATTCGTAGGGGAATGCGTCGTTCGACCGGGCAATATCACCCGGGCTGACCGCGACCGTACACGTTATGGTATTAACCCCATGGTCGCGCACGTGCCATTTCACGTTTCTCAGGAAACCGTGGCGCGTTGGCGTGATGGAGTACTTCTTACCGCGGTAACCGAAACGTCCGCACTGATTAACGCCCACTCGCCCGGGAGTAGGCCCAAGGATGGGCATACCGTAACTTGTTGGCCGCGTTAGCAGGCTCGCGCAATCGACGGCCTCGATGACCGGTAGGGGCCAGGCCCAGGTGCTTGCCTGGAACGAGAACGCCGTAACCGTAGCTCCAAAGCATGGGACGACGACTGCGATGGTGAGGCCCTCGACATCCACGTGCCTCACCGGGAAGCATTCAAATGCTTCGTTGTCCGCCACCACCGTAATCACTCGCCGTCAAGCATGCCACACGACGACCCGTTTCTAGCACTGAGAGCTTGTGAAAAAATTGTCACGAGCGAAGGGAGGTCGCGTTTCGCCGGAGCGGAGGAGCGTTTCGCCGGGAGCGAAACGGCGCGCAAGCCCCGAAGGGGTGAGTCCAAGGATGGGACGAGCAACCGGAGTGTATATTGAAATACATGAGGATTCCGAGCACCGCCGGGACACGAGATCCCGAGCGCAGTAGATTTTTTCACAAGCTCTGAAGAGACAAGCGGCGCTTGCCGGTTCGGAGGGGTACAGGCTGTCGCTCTAACTCTCCTACATTGGCTGCCATTCATTCGTCGCTAGGGACGAAGGAGAGAACTCATGTACATTCATCTCGGGCAACCGACTCACACGCCGGCGCCACCAACGGGAGTCGTGATTCCGCCCCCGCCGCCGGCACCCGGGCCGGCTCCGGCCCAAGGCGCGCAACCCATTCGCCTCCCCCTCGCATGGCTTACTCGAGTGACCGACACGCGGCTGGCGCCGTTCGCGTCGATCTGCCGGATCATCGCGCGGACCTCGAAGGGCGGCGAGTCCTACGGCACCGGCATCCTCATCGGACCGTATCACGTGCTCACATGCGCCCACGTGATCTTTCCCCCGGAGGATCCGCTCACCAAAGAGATCATCGTCTTCCCCGGGCAGAACGGGCCGGACTCCCACTGTCGCGTGAAATCCGACGGTTGGGCCATAAGTCCCGCGTATCGCGGGAACAACTGCAATACAGTGGGCGAGGATTGCGGCATCATCAGACTGTCGTGCCCGATGAACCCGGGGTTCGTGCCGCTCAGGGCCTTCGACCCGACGACGCTCGGTGCGACCGTCAGCCTTGCCGGCTATCCCTGGGGCCGATCGGAGAAAGCGCGGCACATATATTTCAGCCGTGGCACGATCACGGGCGGTGTCACCATCACAAGCTGCACCGGGACCCCGGCGAAAGGCGACGCGAACGCCCGCATCGTGCCGATCACGCCCACGACCAGCCTGATCGCCCATGACCTCGACACCGCGCCATCGCAGAGCGGGAGTCCGATGTGGATCGTGCAGGCTGGTGGGCGATTCCTGATCGCGCTCCACTCGGGCAGGATCGATCGAAATACCCGGGGGAAGGTCGTGTTGCTCAACGAAGCCGTTCGCCGCCGCGTGGCCAACTGGATGACCAGGACGCTGCCCCCGCTTCCGCTCCCCCGGTAGGCGCGAGCCCGAGGATCGCCATGTATCTGTCAATTCCCCCTGAACCAGCGGCAACCGGGCTCGGCGCGGCTTGCGTGGTTCCCTCGAGCGTGGCGGCTCCGACGCTGCGCTGCGACACCGAAGACCTGGCCGCGATCGCCGTCGCCATCGGGAGCGTCGTCACCCGCACCGATGCTCGTGACGCCATCAAGGCAGCTTCCCAGTTGGCAGTCAAGTGGCTGCTCACCGCTGCCACCACCCTCAAACGTCCGCGGCCGAAAGGGGTCGCGGGCGAGCCCATGCGCTTGAAATTCAAGGAGGCGTTCGGCACGAGCCCCGAGTTCGTGCCCACCTGGCGGCCGGCGGGAGAGAAATGGGACCGGGGCGACATCGTGCGAGCGCGCCTGCTCTGCGCCGCCAAGATCCTCGCCAAAGGCTCTATCGCATTCTACTGCTGGGGGCCGCGGAGTTGCCCGTTCACCATCGCAGCCGACTGGCGGTCTTCGACCTGGGCCATCGTGCGGCGCCCCCAGTACCGGATATGCCTGGGCGAGCGCTTTTGGCGCGCCTGGAAGGGGATGGCCACAAGAATGACCTGGCCGCGAGCCTGTTCCATGAGGCCCTCCACATTTACTTCGACACGGTGCGCGACACCGACGAGCGAGGCGCCTACAGGCTGGCCGCCTGCTACGAGCGCTTCGTCCTGTTGAGCAACGGCATTCCCCTCTCCGACTACGTTAAGCGAGTATGCGCCTCGGGGATTCCAACCGGGGACTTTCCCACACCCAAGAGGGGCCGCGGCTATGCCTAGGAACAAGATGGGGTCGGAGTGAATTTGCCACCTCTACTCAGCCGGCTAGCTGAAGAAGGTTAACCATATGTATATCTATGATCCTAAATTGTCAGGTTCGCGGTCTCGGTCTAAGGAACAGCCCATCACCTCGCAACCTCCCCAGCGCAACTCTTATTACCCTGATCGAGGCATAAGCGGGTTTGGGCGCGCGGCGTCGAGCGTCGTCGATCCGTTCCCGCGCCCCATCGTTATGTCGCTTGACATGGCCAACGTCACCTTCCGCAACTGCATCGAGGCCGCTTCGCGGCCGCCGGATGTGAGCCGCCTATGCGGTGCGGTGGTAGACCTCACCGGTGACCCCGACCTTCCGCCTTATGCGGGGCACAACGACACTGATATGCTCTATGTCGGCAGCTTGGCCAAAATCTATCCGCTGCTTGCCGCCTTCGAGCTACGGCGGCGCGTTACCCGGCAGGCCAAGGACATGATCAAAATCGGCCTGTCGACCGCGACGGCCGGCTGGGAGAACAACGTGTTCGCCTAGTTGAAGAAAGGCTGGAAGCCGCAGCTCGACGCCGCCTTCCGGGACCGCCGTCTCCCGAGCCGATTTCCCAACCTGGCGAAGGTCGTCGAGCTTTCGCCGGACGGTACTGCACAATTGCGCCAGGAGTTCCTTGGCTGGATCAGGGCGGCGCTGGGCCAGAACGACCTGGCGGCCGCCGGAAAGTACATCCAGGCGCTCAGTTATCCTTATATCAACGGCGTCCTCGCTGCCGCTGGGTTCTTCAAGCGAGCGGACAAGACGAATCTATGGATATCGGGCGATTTCAACGGCAACAACTGGCTGCCCGCCGATGGCGCTGGCGTACCGTTGACGGCGCGATGGCGGTTGCCCGACCATGCCGTGTCGAATTTCACCGGCACTGCGCTGCAGGTGGTCCGTTTCCTCGGCCTGATGGCGCAGGGCAAGCTGGTCGACTCGGACTCGAGCAAGGAGATGATCGGCCTGCTGGGGATCCCGTTCCTCTTCGGCACCCTGCGCAACGCCACTCCCAGTCCGCGGCTGTTTACGTTGGCCAAGGGCAAGGTCGGCATCGGCACGTGGGATAAGCGTTACCACGATGGTGCGATCGTCAGGATCGAACGAGGCGGCGACCCGGCACGAACAATAAGCTACGCGCTCGCGGTGTTGGGCTCTCCGAAGACAAACGACATCTCGGCGCTCCGGAAGCTCGAACTCGCTTACCACGATTGCGTCGTAGCGCGGCATCCGTAGCGGTTAGGCCGGGCTACGGTGACGGTGCAGGGAGATAAGTGAACCCGCGCTGAAACAGTTCTGGGAGCGCGCTGACAACCAGCCCGCATTGGAGGAAATTCTCAAGAACAACACACCAGCGGAGAAATACGATGGCTATCATTTCTATCACCTCAAATGAAGGCAAGCTTAGTTCTGCATCTGCAGTTTTGGAGGTGATTGCCACAAACAAGGAATACAACCAGTCCGCGTTGCGTATCAAACAAGCAGGTAAACGCGGAGGCGCGGCCTCGATCAGGATCGATGACCAGAATCCCGACATCGAGTTTGTCGAGACTGGCCTAACGGGGCCCGATCCTGGCGCCGGGAAGTTCGTAACACAACAAGAGGGGTCGGAGTGAATTTTCAGCCCCTTAGCTGACGACGGTGAACCTTATGTATATCTATGATCGTAAATTTTCAGGTGCAAAGTCTCTACTTAAGGAACAGCCCATCACCTCGCGGCCTGCTCAGCGCAATTCTTATTTCCCTGATCGAGGCAAAAGCGGGTTTGGGGCGCGCCGAGGGAGCAGCGGCTCGTACGTGTGGGCAAACGAAGGCGTGGGAGAATTATCACCTGATACACGACTCAGACCCCATTTATCGGATGCGGATACATCCACCCGTAAAGCCGTGGGCGAACGGGTCGAGCTCGACCTCAATAAGACCGCATTCGCTGGAAATATTAATATGGACAAAATCAGATGGACAATACCGGGCAGAGTCGTGCGCGGCTATGACGGGAACGTGCGCGACTCCAAGCTATTCGAACTGACAAAGGCCGATCTCGAACGACCGAAGGTATCCTTCTTCTGGGTCGATGCCGCTGACAGGAGGATTGTTCGGGCGATATTCCGGCTGAAGTCCCCGGACGTCTTGGCGCAAGTCGTCTTTGTCTTCGATGTAAAAGGACCCAGAATGAATCACTTCACTGGCAAGACAGATGTAACTCGTATTGAAAAGCGGGCGGGTCTCACGGGGATGCGGTTTGGCAAGCCGATTGAGGCTCCGGGAATCAAGTGGAAGTGGAAGATCACCATGCCCCCCAACCATGCGGGTTTCATCAAAGACGTCCAGACGGTACTGAACGATCGATCCCAGATTCAGTCCCTTAAGCCAGGAGGGAAAGACACGCGCAAGCTCGTATGGAGGCATCCTTCGAAGACCAATCCGCACGTGCAGCTCGACGGCCATTCGGATGACCAAGCTGCCTACACGGCGGGGCTCTATGAACCGAAGATCGGGGCCGGAGAGTCGTTTACCAACGAACGTACCTCTGACAGTCCACACAGCGAACTCCCTCCGCTTGCCAAGACCGTTTCCGTAAACGACCAGTTTACCCCAGCGTTGCATAAGTTTTCGTTGTTTGCTGGTCTCAGGCAGCTTTCAGAGCCTCCAGGTAATGCAACAGCACGTCGCGGACGGCTGGGTTTACGGACAGACTGAGAGTGAGTTGGCCTTGGGGTCGGATCAGCCGGCCGGCACGCTGGATGAGCCGACGCCGTAGGGTGTCAAGGCGGACGAAGACCCACAG
>JBOIEG010000300.1:0-1860 GCA_050740915.1 Gammaproteobacteria bacterium
CAGGTAGGGTGTGTCACGATCGCATTGACGGAAGTGGCTCATGCACGTTCGCTCATTGAATCCATTGCCGATCCGATCGGTTTGCACATCAAAAGTTCCGCCTTAAGTCCGACAGGCTCCTAGGAGCGACCGTCGAGGCGCTGCTCATTCAACACTTCCAGCCCCGTGATCTTCCACACTCCCGTTACCGGCTCTATGGTCACCAATGCCTCGTAGAAGTTCTCGCGCGGGTGCACGTGACCCCAATGCCCTACCGAGGGTTGTGCTGCCATAGCTGCCATGTCGATGGCGGCGCATTCTAGCACAGCTTCGCCACCCCCCAGCATTGACCCTCGATCTGACGGCCCGCCCCGCTCCTAGCCCACAGGATGGGTGAAACAGGCATATCCGATCGCCTTGTGATTAGCCTTGGCGATCAACGAAAACGGCCACGGCGGAATGTCGCCGCGGCAGGGAGGGAGCGGACCGAGGGCTAATGCGTCGCTAAAAATGGACGAAATTGGTCATGTCCGGGGCGTAGCTTTGGGGACAAACCCATGACCCGCGTCACGCCAACCGGCCTCGCATCGCCCTTCGCGACACCTGGCATACCTCCTGCCCTCTAGCTTAGCCACCGGCGATAACCGTGGTCGGCAAGGAAGAGGCCCGGGTCGTATGGTGCGGGTGTCATCGTGAATGCGCCATCTGTTCGGGATCGTCGAACCACCCATTGTTAAGTCATCAGGAGATTTTCTAATGAAGAAGTTTCAACAAGGTGTTACGTTAATTGAGTTGAGGATCGTGGTCGCGATCATCGATATCTTGGCCGCGATTGCGATCCCGGCGTATCAGGACTATACGGTGCGCACCAAGGTGATAGAAGGGCTGAACCTTGCGGATGCCTAATTAGGGGTTATCCGCTGAAAAGGTTCCGCTACACTCTGATAGTTACCGTTAAGAGGATCTTTTATCGTGGTCATGGAAGTCCCGATATTGCAACAGGATGTTGTGTGGTCGTTGGGAAGTCTTTGCGCGATTCATCGCGTTCCTTTCAATCCCGAATTACTTCGCCGCCAGTTCCCGGCGCCGTCTTCTTTATCTCAGCTAGTTAAAGCCGCCCGCGATCTCGGATTCAAAGTGGCACCCAAGACGGTCGCATGCCAGGCTATCCAGGCGTTGCCGCTCCCCTGTGTGGCGCTCATAACGGGAGCGCCGGCGGCAAATCGTTCGGCGAGTAGTGATGCAGCGGATCCGGACCCATCGCACCCCCGCCTGGCCTTGATCGTAAAGGCGGACGTGAACCGCCTGCTCTATGTCGAACCGGGTAGCCAGACGCCCGTGCTCGTGTCGCGCTCAACCTTTGAGAAGCGCTACCTCGGGCAGGTGTTTTAATTCGCGCGTGCAGAAACACCGATTAGAGATGAGGACAGCGATACCGCCAAACCCAAGATCTTCGGCTTCCGGTGGTTCATCCCGGAGCTGCTCAAACATAAAACGATTTGGCGCGACATTCTCCTCGCCTCTTTAATGCTCCAACTTCTCGAACTTGCCACACCCCTTTTCACCCAAACCATCATCAACAAGGTGGTGGTGCATCAGACCTTCAGCACGCTGACGGTCATCGGTGTTGCGTTATTCGTATGCATGGTCTTTTCCGCCCTCATGTCGTGGGTGCGGCAGTACCTCATCTTACACACGGACAATCGCGATGCGGAGGTACCATCGAAGGGTGTGTAAAAAGTGAAGGCGGTGGACCCTTTTGTTTATCAACCAATCAGCCGGGCTCGCGAGCCCGAGAAGAAGGAGCACACCGCCATGAGAGAGCAAAGCACCGAAGGGGTTAAGAAGTCAAGTGTCGTATGGGAGAACCTTGAGGGGGGG
>JBOIEG010000301.1:0-4913 GCA_050740915.1 Gammaproteobacteria bacterium
GGAAGCTCTGAACAAGACTCAGAGTCCGTTCGCCCTGATGCCTGTCCTGAGCTCCTGAGGTATCGAAGGGCGAAGGGTATAGAAGGGCGAACGGTCACGATAAAAATCAAGGCATTACCCGTTCATACTTCGATACCTCAGTACGATACCTCAGTACGAACGGGTAACTTGTTCAGAGCTTTCTTAACCGCCAAGTATAGAGCGGCGTATGGAGCTCCGTCACAAAGCTTCATCCTCGGGCTCGAAAAGATGAGCCTTGAGCCCCATGATCTCGCGCTCCGCGCGCGCCAGCTCAGGTTGACAGATCTCCCGCAGCGAGCATTCCCCGCAACGCCTGGCGTCCTCCACGGGCGGCGGCCGCTCGGTCTTCGCGAGCACTGTCCGTACCGCCGCTACCGCGTCCTCGACCTCGCGCCGCAACGCTTCGTGTACGATCACTTCCCGCCGGCGGCGTGATTGCTGGTGATAGATCGCGCCTCTTGTTACGGCTCGCTCCAACATCTCCTCAAGGCACAGTGCCTGGGCCGTCAGCCTCGGCGCGTTGTGTAAGATTGATTAGGTCCGGATCGGACAACGCGAGGCGAAAGGGATGGTGATTGGCGAGGGACTGGGGATGAAGTCGCCGCAAAGAATCGTGGTTTCCCGGTTGTAATCCGACGTGGTGACCTTCAATGGACAGTGCCGCGGCAACCGCGTGGTGTTCCTTTAGGGCGCGCCACGCACCCTGCGACCAATGATCGAGCCCTTTGTCTTCCCCGCGCAGCCGCGCCTGGAAGCGATCCGCGTACTTCCCGAGGTCGTGCAGCAGGCCGGTTAACGCAGCCTCATCTTCCCAAGGTCTTCTGGCAGCATGCTGCTTTGCCAGCGCAGCTACGCGATGCTCCGGGCTTTGGCTACGCATTGCTTGTGATCCAAATTGCTTGTGGCCATAATGGCTTAACCGATGTCGCCGGGATCCCCAAAGCCAGAGGCGAAGCACCTTCTCATGAAATTTCGTGCCCCTTCTCCCGTCGGCAAGACCCACACACGTCCTTGATCGCTGAACCCCACCTTGCCAAGGGTCAGCCGCCTGGGCTTGCGCTGCTGTTTGTGACCGAGATGTGGGAGCGCTTTTCGTATTATGGGATGCGCGCGCTCTTGGTGTTGTTTTTGATCGCGGAGGCAGACCGGGGGGGCTTTGGGTGGCCGGTTGAGAGGGCCAGCCAACTCTATGGTTGGTATACCGGGCTAGTCTACCTCACGCCCCTGCTAGGGGGGTATCTCGCCGACCGCTATTTGGGCACCCACCGCGCCTTAGTTGTCGGGGGGAGCCTGATCGCGCTCGGGCACTTCTCGCTGGCTTTGGAGAGCGTAGCGAGCTTTTACACCGGTTTAGCCTTGCTCATCATCGGTACCGGTTTCTTCAAGCCCAATGTCTCGACCATGGTGGGACAACTCTATAGTACCCATGACCCCCGGCGCGACGCTGGCTTTACCATCTTCTACATGGGCATCAACCTGGGCGCTTTGATCGGCCCTCTGGTCTGCGGCTATCTCGCCCAGAGCGAGCGCTTTGGCTGGGGCTACGGATTCGCGGCAGCGGGGCTCGGCATGGTGCTTGGGTTGCTGGGCTATCTTGCGGGCAAGAGGAAATACCTGGGCGAGATTGGTAGCCGGCCCGCCGCCCGCCACGCTGATAGTCACGGTATTGGCGCCCCGCTCACCCGCGAGGAGAAGGAACGTATCGTGGCGCTCATGATCACGGCGTTTTTCGTGATCTTCTTTTGGTTGGCTTTCGAGCAGGCGGGGTCCTCGATGACGGTATTCGCCGAGCGCAGCGCCGATCGGAGCGCGCCCGAATGGCTGCAATGGCTTATCGGGGGATCGGCCTTTCCCACTGCCTGGTTTCAAGCCGTGAATCCTGGCTTTATCCTGCTGCTTGCACCGGGTTTTTCCCTGCTCTGGCAGGCATTGGGCAGACGGGAAATCGAGCCCAGCACCCCGTTTAAGATGGCCTTGGGCTTGATGCTTCTAGGAAGTGGGTTTTTGTTCTTGGTGCTAGGGGCACACTTAAGCGATCAGGGTGTTCGGGTGAGTCCCGGGTGGTTGATAGGGGCCTATTTCCTACATACCTGCGGCGAGCTCTGCCTCTCTCCGGTGGGCCTCTCGCTGGTCACAAAACTCGCGCCGCTCAAGCTTGCTTCGATGCTGATGGGGGTGTGGTTTCTTGCCAATTTCGCCGCCAACCTCCTCGGTGGCTATCTCGCCGGCACCCTGGAAGCGGTTCAGCGCGGGGAGTTCTTCCAGTTGTTGGGGGGACAGGCGGACTTTTTCCTCATCTTCGTGCTGAGCTCCCTGGCGGCCAGCGGCCTCTTGTTCGCCTTGGCCCCGTTCCTGAAAAAGCTGATGCACGGTCGGGGGTAAATAGGAGATGACACGCATTCAAAACCTAGAAGGATTCAGTTACCCGTTAACCCCTAATGGCACCTCGTCAATAGTAGGGGATATGCCTTGGCACTATGCCACCGAGTACCTGAGCATTGTCTATCGCACCGATCCGAATGCCCTGGCACAGTATCTCCCCGATCCGCTAGAGGCCGATCCGGAACCGGGTGTGGCCTACGTCGCGTTCAGCCGCTGGTGGTCGCTGTGGGACAATCAGCCCGAGATGGCTTTCACCAACCCCGAGCGCACCAATACCGTGAGTGCGCCCTCTGGGTGGGGTGTGCGTATCAGGGAACGCCGGGTCAAACCTGTGTCCACATCTGGGTGGACAATGACTTCACCCTGGCGCGCGGCTGGTTTATGGGCTTTCCGAAGAAATTCGGACAGAGCTACATGACGGAGTATCACCCGCTGAATCCAGCGATGAAGCCCTTGGGGCTAGGTTCGCGGCTTAAGGGCTTTGTGTGTGCCCATGGGGAGCGGCTCATCGAGGGGACTTTGCAGATCGAGGGTTCCATCCAAGCATCGGCGTTGCCGCCTCCTATCGGCTTGCCGATCTATAACGTGCGGCAGTTCCCGAGTGTGCTGCGCGGCGGGGCGGCGTCGGTAATGGAGTTGGTGCGGCTCGGAGCGGAGAATGTGCGCTATGGGGAAGCGAGCTGGGCCGGGCGGGGCACGCTCAAGTTTTTCCCATCGGAGATCGAAGAGCATACGCTGCTCGCGCCGCGCGAGGTCATCGCTGCGTTTCGGTACAGTTGCGGTTATAGCTTCCCGGGTGGGGAAGTTCTGCACCGCTGGGCGCGTTAGAGCCGCGCCGCCCTTGCGCCGGTCCGTCCTCAGCGGACTTCCAGGGCCTCATTGCTCCCCGAGACCGACAGACCGGGCCTTTTTCCACGGAGGCATCTGGCGCTGAGCAGGGCACGCATCCAGGAATAAAGGGGATAGAGCTCCTCGAACGCCGCAGGCATCGGAGATCGGAAGCGACGCCGACGACGTCCTGGCGGCCGTGGAAAAGCTCCCACCCGAACAGCACGAGGTCCTGTTGCTCGTTGCCGTCGAGGGCATGAGCTACAAGGAAGTTGCCAAAGTTCTCAACGTACCGATCGGCACGGTGATGTCCTGTTTGCACCGCGGTCGCGCGCAGTTGGCTCGGTCGTTGACGGGTAGTCGCGGCGCGACGATTCGGAGCGTGAGATGAGCAACAAGTCGATTGCATGCGAACCGCTGCAACTCGTTACCCAGCATTTCTGCTTTGCGGCGGAACCTCGCAAGCTTGAAAATGCGCGGCCGCTCGTCTATTTCTGTGTGTTAAGGAAGGTCTCGAACAATTCACGGTGCGAGAACGTAATCTCCTGATAGTAAAGTTAAAGTTTAGGTGCTATCACAGGGGGCGGTGGCTTTTCGCTCTTCGATTGGAATGAACACCTTATACAAGCGCACTGCTGCCGTGCCAAGCACGTCCATCGGGTCAATACCGACCGACCAAGGGGCACATCGAGCGCGATTGATACTCTTCAACCGCCTGCTCGGACAAATTGCACCAGTGCCGCAAAAAATACGTCCTCAGCATCCTATCCGCAACCCCACCGGTCTACGGCCGAGCTCAATCAGCGCGCAGCACTCGCTCCACAGCACGGTTTCCGATACTTCTCAACGTGCTTTCGACCCAGTTCTTGTTGGCGCATTGATTTCGGCTTTGCACGGCTTGTATTACTATCCAGTGTTAGATCGCCAATGGATTGAGTAAATCAGAGGCTCGTTAAATCACAGACTTCGGAGTTCGTGAATGGAATGGTATGACAAATGGTTTCAGATAGGGCAAATCCCAGAAAATGCTCTTTATGGCACTTATACGTATAGCTTGGTACTTTTATCGTATGTGATTGCCGTATTGGCATCTTACGTCGCCCTAGACGTGAGCTCGCAACTTCGAAGACAAACGACGAGAGCCGCATTTGCGTATTGGCTTGTCGGTGGGGCCTTTGCAATGGGAGCCGGAATATGGGCCATGCATTTCATCGGCATGCTAGTGTAGTGTCCCTTAAATAACTTTACAGACTTTCCAGTGATTGCTATGGTCTCGCTCATGCCGAACACCAGCGTGGCGATCAAGTTGCAGTCGGCTGAACGCACGCAGCTGGAGACATGGGGATCCGCACACGGAACTCCGCAACAGGTGGCGCTGCGCTGCCGGATTATCTTGGGCGCCCTGGCGGGTCAGAACAATGTGTCGATCGCCGAAGAACTCGACGTAAGCCAGCCCACCGTGCAACTGTGGCGCACGCGGGTCCGCGAGCCAGGCATCGGGGAGGTCTGGGAGATCGCCCCGGCGCGGCAGCTTCGTGAGCGTGCCGGATTTAAAAGAAGCGATCGAGGAATTTAGGCAAGCCTGGAACCAAAATCCCAAGCCCTTCATCTGGACGGCCACCGTCGAGGACATCATCAAGAAGATCGAGCGGGCGCGGGTCAAGATGGAGCAGATCAAGCCC
>JBOIEG010000302.1:0-1902 GCA_050740915.1 Gammaproteobacteria bacterium
TTGTTCTGACCCGCCAGGGCGCCCAAGATAATCCGGCAACGCAGCGCCACCTGTTGCGGAGTTCCGTGTGCGGATCCCCATGTCTCCAGCGGCGTGCGTTCAGCCGGCTGCAACTTGATCGCCACGCTGGTATTTGGCATGAGCGAGACCATAGCAGTTACTGGAAAGTCTGTAAAGTTATTTAAGGGACACTACACTAGCGCTTTGTGCGCCTCTCCCTGGAAAACAATAACATATGCCTCAATTCGTCCTATCGATGGTGAATGGGCGCTTCCGTATTCATGGCGGGCTGTCCACTGGCCCCAAAACCAAGGAAGGAAAAAGACGCGTGGCCGATGCTCAAAAGAGCACGGTGGGCTGCGTGGAGAGAAGCTCGTGTTCGGGAGCCCCGCTACTTACTGCGGATGGGTCGCGCTACCTTACGAACCGCCGCGCTTGTCCGTTCCCGATCCTTTGCCTTCGTATTCTCAATCAGCGCCTCGAATCCATCAACCGTTTTCGCGCCGGTTATTACCCCATTGTTACCCCCGTCCCTAGCCGCGTTTAGCTAAGTGCTTGTCTTTAATGGCGTCCCCAAGGGGATTCGAACCCCTGTTGCCGCCGTGAAAGGGCGGTGTCCTAGGCCTCTAGACGATGGGGACTGAGTTGGGAGTGGTTCTGATAAGCAAAGGCTCGCGCCCCAGTCGAAAGTTGGTGGAGCCAGGCTCCACCGCGATAACGCGTAAGGTGTTGAACTAAGTGTTGTTTATCCATATCGCCTGGAAGGTACCGCGCACTGGGACCGCCGTTACGTTTTTTGTGTCCGGTTCGATTCCGAGTCATGTTAACTCCCGCAGCCGCTCCCGCGCCGCCGATCGGAGTGACAGGTTTCCTTCAGCGTGGAAGTTTATATTGTCGGCCCGCTTCTAACAAATTATTCCTTTTCGCGCTATCCGCGCTCTGGTGTGGGCTTCTAGCGCGCTTACCCGCGATTTTCGGGGTGGGGTAGTGATAACCCCGCCAGCCGCTCCCGTGCGTGGCGAGGTCCCCGGGGCAGGGTCTTTAGCTTCTCACAATCGGACGGTCATCTCAGGACGAGCTTGCGGCAATAAAACGCTTCCGCAAAGTTCTCAGGTGCCCGCGACTCAATGCCTCGCAAGCGCAGGATGGCTTCAAACGTCTCTCGGGTAAACCAGTGCTTATTGCTCTGCGTTTCGAAATACGCCATGAGGTAGTCGATTTTCTGCGCGCAAAAGCGGTTACTGAGGTGAACGAATACGTTTGGGTTACCGATGTTGCCATCGTATTTTGGGATCTCATATTCCAATATTAGATGATTGCGAAACGTGTTCCAGGTCAGCTCAGAAATCAGCCGATGGTCCTGATGGCGGTCATTCGATGTGTGCGTAAAAACCACATCGGGCGAGGGCCGATCCTTAAGTTCTTCGAATACTTCCTTTATCTTTTCCCCTGTGTAGGGAAAGAAGCCGTCTTTGAATTCGAGCACGATAATTTCCTTGTGCGCAACGTTTTCTAGGAACTTCGTTGCGCTCTGTCGCGCTTCTTTTTGGCGATTCGTGCTCGCGCTGAATACTATCCAGCGCACATGTGTTGTTGGGTATTTTCCGGCCAGGTGCAGGATTGTGCCTCCGCAACCGATTTCGATATCATCGGCATGCGCCCCTAAGCACAATACCTCACGTATCTTTGCTTCGCTATTGCCGAACGAGAGACTGAGCATGCCCCTTTGCCCTATGCGTTGTCTAGGAATGAAACGTCAATATAGGCATTTTAGCAGAGGTACCATCGAAGGGTGTGTAAAAAGTGAAGGCGGTGTACCCTTTTGTTTATCAACCAATCAGCCGGGCTCGCGAGCCCGAGAAGAAGGAGCACACCGCCATGAGAGAGCAAAGCACCGAAGGG
>JBOIEG010000303.1:0-1152 GCA_050740915.1 Gammaproteobacteria bacterium
GTCCTTCGGCTGACACGCTACGGTCCCGTCCCTCCAGCCGAGTCATTCGCCCCATCCCTGGACGGCCAGGCGCGTGACTTCCGAGCCCTGTTCCGACATCCGTCGTCACGATCTCGTCACCTGCCCGTCCCCGCCGGTTTGGCTAGGACCGTTCCCAGCGGCCGTCTGACGCCGACCAGTCTGGCGATCACCCTCCCCGTCCCACCGACCATCAACCATCAGTACGCCACCGTCAATGCGCGGCGCCTGCTCACGGCCAAGGGCGCCAGTACAAGGAACGCGTGGCGCAGGAGGTCCTCATTATCCTCGGACGATCACCGTATCGGCAGTCGCTCCTCCGTGCCTTGCGCAGCTCGGACCTGGCGCTCTCCATCCGGTTGCGTCGCGCGCGCCATCCCGCCCAGTGCGTCGACGGCCTCCTGGAACACCTTCCACTCGGGCGAGGCGGAGAGGTCCGCCCGCTGCCGGGCGCATGCCGCCGCGGCGCGACACTTGGCCAGCTCGCGCAGGCGCAAAGGGCGTTTATTTTTCCTATACTCACAATGCGGGCGGATCTGTCTACACTCGGCCGAGAGTAAGCCACCAAGGTGGGCCACATTCCTTGTGCGAGTCACGATGCCGCAACAAATGAAGGACGAACTGCTCACGGCAGGAAAACCTGCCGCTACCTTAAGATTGCGCCACGCACGCTGTGTATCGTTACATCCGGGATCGCCACGTGCACGCGTTCAAACTAGGAAAAGGGTGGCGATTCGTGCGCTCGGATCTTGAGCGATGGATCCGTTCGCGGGCGACGGCGAGGCACAAATAGCGGTCCGTACAGATGCAGGGGCAAGAACAGATTCCAGGATGTTCAAAAAGGCCGCCCAGCGAGGCCGCAGCTAGCGAGGGCCCGAGGCGTACCGGGGACCCGTTGCTCTTCTTGATGCAACGGGTGGACGGTACGGTGAGGATTGGACGGGTACCCATTGCTTGGCTGCGTGCAATGGGTGGACGAGAACGAAGCTGGAGGCCTCTTTCAACGTCCTGATGAGGAGGGATCTTTATGTTCGCTGGCGAATACCTATGCAAACTGGATGAGAAAGGCCGTTTTATCGTTCCCTCGCCCATGCGAGAGTGGCTGGAGACCGAGGGAAACGGCGTAGTGGTTTT
>JBOIEG010000304.1:0-1110 GCA_050740915.1 Gammaproteobacteria bacterium
TTCCTTCGGCTATTCCTTCGGCTATTCCTTCGGCTATTCCTTCGGCTATTCCTTCGGCTATTCCTTCGGCTATTCCTTCGGCTATTCCTTCGGCTATTCCTTCGGCTAGCATAATAGAGCAAATAAAAGAGCTACCAATGTGGATTTTAATTGCGCTAGGAATATCAATTTTTCTACTATTCAAAAAATAAAATGGCTCTTACATCCGGCGTGAGAAGATCGATCGGTAATTTTTCTGTAGGGGGGCCTATAGATATAGGAATTTTGCGCGATCCAGCGCGGATTCCTTCGCAAGAAAAAAATTTTGATTGGAATGAATGGCTAAAAAAATATGGATTTTTTTTAGTCATTGGTATATTCGCAATTTTATTTTTAAAAGGGAGCAAAAAATGAATCCAGCGCAATTTAAAAATGCAATTACAAATTTATCCGAGGCATATTTAGCGATGCGGGGCTATGCAACTTCAATTTTATATGCGAATGTCAATCAAGCGGAAGCGGATGGTAGGCTGCCCCCCCTAACCCGAACGACTCGCGTAGCTGGGATGATGATTTTGCAGGATCAGATTGATCAGGCGTACGCGCAGCTTTTGCCATATTTTATCCAGCCGGCGAATCAATTAAGGATTACCATAAAAGTAAATTATCAATCGAGGCATCCAGAATTTGCGTATGATTTGAATTTTACGGATAAGAGAAATTTTGTGGCTTTTTATCGGGGGCGCATAGAAGGCTTTCGCGGGAATATATATTTATGGGTCAAGGCTTTAAATTTGGCCGATCCGAATATCCCGCGGGTATCGAGAGACCCTTTCGGGCCTAATACTTTATTCGGGAAAATTTTTGGACAATTATCCAGAAGACCAGGATTTTAAACAATGACCAATCAAGAATATTTTGATCTCCGGAGTAATTTTTTAAGGGCAAAAGTCAATTGGGAAAAAAATACCCGCCCGCGCCTATGGGCGCAAGGGGTGCGCACGGCAATATATCAAGTGGATGATTTTGGGCGGGTACTCGAAGGGTGGTTCGATGATCTTCGTGGATATTTAGGCATAAAATCCTTCGATCTAGCAGCATCTCCATTTTTAAAAATTGGCACTAAAATAA
>JBOIEG010000305.1:0-3579 GCA_050740915.1 Gammaproteobacteria bacterium
CGGCCACCGTCGAGGACATCATCAAGAAGATCGAGCGGGCGCGGGTCAAGATGGAGCAGATCAAGCCCGGATCCACCCTGCCCCGAGGGAAAAAAGAAGGCGGCTTAACTGTAAAGTTATTTAAGGGGCACTACACTAGTACTACGGAAGTGCTTGATGACGAAATCAAACTTAATGAAGCCGTGAGTGGTTTTGGCGATACGGTATCGTTTGGATTAACCAAAAAGATCAGACAGGCTGGAGATTTCGATAGTACCATAGATTATAACAGTATCCAGTACAAAGGCGGCCAGGTCGCGGGATACGCACATCAAGCACTTTAGGAGGAGCGGGCATTGCCAAATCGGTAGGAACGTATGGAGTAAAAGCGACAGCCCTGGGACTAGGGATCGGTATTACGGGCACAACAGCGGCGGTAAAAGTGGCAGATACAGTCGAACCCTCTGGCTGGACAAGCGCCATTTTGCTTAATGTGGTTTCATACGTTCTTCCCTTTGCCTCAAAGCTGGTAGGGACTCGCCGTTCGACGGCCGAGGCGAAGGCCGCGGTTCCTAAGGCGTCGCCGTCGAGGGGCATCCACCCCACCCAATCAGTAGGCAACAGGACCACAAGCAGCTGGTAGCAACGTTAAACCTGACGTCTACACACACGAGTTATTTAGAGTGAAAAATAAAGGTCCGAAAACAGAGTCCAGCTACAGGGGCTTTGAAAGACGCACCAAGGCCGTACAGACAATGATTGACCGAGCACTGAGGTGGTGGGGCGGACCTGGCCCCGTTCCCACCAAAAGAGCGCTGGATGTCGGTCATGCAGGTGTTCCTCACTCAAGGCTGAGACCTACCCAAGTTACGACTGGAAAAGCGCAGCTCGGTTCACTGAACAGAACTATCGGTGCCACTACGGAAAAGGCTAAAGTGCAATTGTTTAGAAGACTCAGTGACCTTTTTGGCCTAAGTCGTCACGATCCCCAAAACCCATTTTTTACGCGACCCCCAGAATGAAAGCTTTTCGAAACCCGCGTAAGGCGGAACCGCTCTGCGGGTTCCGCCGAATGGAAACTGGAACTATACGTGATGAATCGCACGGTGTTGACGGGGCATTGACATTGGTGTTTGGCGGATCACCCTTCGGGCATCCGCCCTACGATTAGCATGGGGATTTATGCCGGACTACCGACGTTTTCGGGTGCCGGACGGCACCTATTTCTTCACGGTGAATCTGTTGGAGCGGCGGCGGGATACGCTGGTTCGACATGTCGATGCGTTGCGCGAGGCGGTGCGAGCGACTCGGCGGGAGCGACCGTTCCATATCGACGCCTGGGTGGTTTTACCCGACCACATGCATTGCGTCTGGACCTTGCCGCCGGGAGATGACGATTTCTCCAATCGCTGGAAGGCGATCAAGACCTGTCATGAGCTTGTCGAATGATACGCTTCGTGCAGGCGCTTCCCCGCACCGAACGGCGGTCGAAAGTCCGGATTGCGAAGGGCGAGCGGGGCGTATGGCAGCGGCGCTTCCTTCGACAAGCTCAGGACAGGTTTGGGAACATGCGATTCGCGATGAACAGGATTATGCGAGGCATGTGGATTATGTCCACTGCAACCCGGTGAAACATGGTTACGTCACGCGGGTCGCGGATTGGCCGCATTCGACGTTTCATCGCCACGTGGAACCTGGCCTTTATCCGCCGGATTGGGGCGGTGCGTCTGATTCCGAGTTGAAGGCGGGAGAACGTGGCTGATTGGGAGGGAAACGTGAAAATTGAATTAGGTGTGCGATGCGCGGTGAATCAGGACTTATAAATTTTGCTGCGATGGGCAACCACATGAATCGTGATAATACGCTGAGCCGGATCGGTCGTGTAAAGCACCCGCCAGTCACCGATACGGAGCTTAAACAGGTGCGCAAAGGGGCCTGTCAGCGTTTCCGGCCGGCTTTGATCAAAATGACCAGCCAGCCATTGAATTTTTTCGGCGATGCGTCTGGCGATTGGGGCATCAAGACGGGAGAGATCGTCCAGCGCTTCAGGGGTGAACTGAACCTGATAGGTCAAGCGAGATTCAGCCTGTTTTTCACTTCCTCAAAGGAAATCCGGTCGGAGGAATTCGAGGACGATTGGAGCCGTGCCTGGATTTCATCGCTAAGCTCCAGCCCCTTATCTGGATCAGTGATGATGCTCTGTAACTCATCATGCACCGCTTGCCTGATCAGCGCCCGGAATTCATCCACCGTGAGATCAGCGACTTTCATAGGGTTACCTCGATTGTACGGAATAGGTCAGGAATGAAAATTTATTGTAGCGGATGGCGTCAAGCCGGAGAAGAGGACCGTAGTTTAATGGTATGGACTCCTCCCCCCTAACGGCATCGTGATGTGCCAAAGGGTTAGCTACAGGGGCCGGGGTCGAATTGTATTTCGCCCGGCAACGCATGAGACCAAGAACGAGTGTGTAACACGGGATGGAAGAGGTTGTAGGGTTAAAGCTTGTGGGTGAACGGTACTCTGTCATTGAAGATCGACGAAAGGAAGAAACCTATGAAACGAGCCACGTTAGCAGTTAGCGACCCTGTCTTTCGGCAGGTCTACGATTCCCCGGCGTCGTTGCCAGGGCGGCACAAATGGCTGACTCCGACAGATGAAGTGCGCAAGATAGAGGACTTTCTCGGTATGCCGCCGAGGACTATCGGCGCGCCGCTTTGGGTGAGCGGGGACCGCAAACGTTGTCCCCAATGCCGTCGCGAAACCACGTGGCCGGATATTGTGGCTTCAGCCTTGGGCGAAGTGCACAAGGCTGAAATGATCCCGCAGGTGATACTTGGCGATCAGAAGTTCGTCAACACCGAGGCTCCAAAAGCGATCGCTGGGCTCAAGTGCTTCCAATGCAACACGCCCATCGACAATCTGCGCAGCTTCAAGTGCCACAACTGGGCTTACGCGAAACCCGCGTTGCTCAAAGTGCTGGAACAGATGCATGCGGCGCGGAAAACCGCTTGATTTGGACCCCCCTGTTAGGTAAGTAAAGAGCGGAGACCGCTCGCAGAAGGAGAGAGATATGCCAACCCTACTTGTGATTCGCCTACACCCCGTTGAGCCGATCTCGGTGAATCCGGATACCGGAGCCGGCTTTTCTGAATACTTAACCGGGCTATCCATCGCCGCTCACGAAGTGTCATTCAACAACCCGGCGGGAAGCGGTCCGGCATTTGGGACGGCTGTCTATATCGCGCCGACCTTACCTCCATCGCCTTCGCCTAATCCAACTCCTGTTCAAGATCCTGCAAATCGGATTACTCAGCATTTCAGCTTACCCTTCCTGGGAGGGGGGGATTTTGGGCGTATTTTTTCTGCGGTCGCTACGGCCGTCATCGAAATTCCTGACCCACCGGCCGGTGGAGAATTCAGAACCGCCGATGTCCGCGTAGTCATCACGCGTAACGGCAATGACATTGTGCATAAACCCTCCAGTTGCATAAATTCTGTTGTGTAGTGGCAGAAAATGGCGTCGATTAAGGGTTTCAAGGAGTTTTAAGCTTTTCGCTGGATATCACCGTGGGTGACGTCTAGAGATCCGACAAAAAG
>JBOIEG010000306.1:0-3615 GCA_050740915.1 Gammaproteobacteria bacterium
CAGCCCAACAGATTTTTTGATACCCAAAATTTCGGACCTATAGAACGTAACTTTATTCCAAGTAATGAATCAGATGCATAAATACGCCTCAGATCAGTACCCACAAATTCTGCGGAGGAGGCAAACATAAAGATTGAGCCCACTCTTCACTCCAATCGGATCACAACTTACCCACCTACCCAACCACGGCGCGTAATACCGCGCCCCGTGATAATTTAACCCCGTCACCTCATCCCGCTCCATCCCCGTATACCGATACCGCTTCAGACTTACTTCCGCCGCACTACGCCCCGCCTGATAAGACGTGCTGCCATACGGGTAATATTCTTCATAGGAAATCACCGCCGCCTCAACATCCAACTCCAGACTGGCAGAGCCGAGATGATTGCCAAGCTGGTAACGAATAATCTGGGTCAGCAGATCATCGCACCCATCCGCATCTTGCGTTTTGGTCTCGACCACCGCGATGCGCTGCTTGTCGTCCATGATATGCAGCGTTTCCCGCTCCAGCTCGACTTCACCGGATTTACGCTTGCGATAGATCTCAAACCCACCGAGATATATCCGCTCCTCTACCGTGCTGCCGTTATGCTCATGAACCTTCCGTACCCGCTGGCCACTCGCGTCATAGACGTGATACGCCCGGCCACCACCACCCAAATCCACCGCCTGCAATTGATCCTTGAAATCCCACACCATTTCCGCCAGATGCGGCATTTGCCGCATGTTGCCGTGAATATCGTAGGCATAGGTTTCGGTCACCTCGCCCACCCGTGTGCTGCTCAGGCGATTACTGGTCTGGGCAGGATCGAGCAAGCTGGGTTCGTGATACTGATACTCACGCTTCCAACCGGCGTGGTGTGGATCAGTCCCTTGATGCAACAAGCGCAGGAAATTACCGACTTCGTCGTATTCGTAGCGTTCCTGATAGATCCCCATCGCTTGACCATCACCCGGATGGAACAGTCCCACGCGGGGTTGATCGGTATGACTGGTCGGCACCGGTCCGAACGGACAACCGTTGGTTGACTGTCCTAAATGTTCGCGACCGGTGGCTTGGACCAAGCGGTAGATCGCGTCATAGACATTATCGGTGCTCGGCTCGACCCGGCGATTGCGGAAGAAAACCGTCTGCTGGGCATCGTCGCGGATATGAGTGATGTTGCCTTCGGGGTCGTAGGTGTAACTCAGATCCTGCAAGGTCGTGACGCCGCGCAGGGTCTTTAACTGGGTCAGGCGGAAAGTTTTTTCGTCATAGGCATAGTCGGTCCTCGTACTATTGCCGTAGTTGATCCGCTCCCGTTGCCCTTTGGAGTTGTAATCGATATTCGCCACAAACGGCGTCGCGGTCTCCGCTCCTCGCAGGTTGACCTTCAGGTTGTCCAGTAGATTGGCTTCGTTATAGGCAGGCTGGATAAAACTCTTGTCCGGCGTGGTCATCTTGATGGGCCGATTCAGGGCATCGTAGACGGTATGGCTGGCGAAGGTTTCATCTTCCAGCGCCACGTGCTGGGACCAGTCGGGAGTATTTTTATAATCTTGTACCAACTGGCGTGTGCCATGGAGCAAATTGCCCTTGAAATCGTAGGCTTCGCTGGTTACTACACCGGCACTATCGAAGACCTGATAAACACGGCCCCGGTGACTATGCGCTTCGCCCTGCGCCTTGCCATAGACCGTGCGTTCATACAAGATTTCCCGCGAGGGATCATTCGCATCCGCACCCACCACGAACGACCGTAAAGGCCGCCGTAGCGGATCGTATTCGGTACGGAAACCATGCCCACGACTGTTCCAAGCCCGGATCGGTTTGCCTGCCACATCGTTGAGCATCCAGCGTTCACCGGCTTCCATGCTGGCTTGATGGATGCGGCTGCCGAGCAGGTCATAGTCGTAGCGCATGACGACACGATCCTTTGCGTCGATGACTGCGCGCTGATTGCCCTCGATATCAATATCCGTGCGGGTGGTGTATTTTCCGGCTACACCATTGTCGGCGATGCTCAGGAAGGGACGGTCCAGGCTGTCGAAATAAGCCAGGGTTGGCGTATTCGCATGCTGTGACGTTTTCTCCGCAGCCTGCCGTTCCAAATCGCCTTTTGGCAGGTTGATGCGTCCTTGATACCAGGTCGGCAGATAATCAGCCTTGGGCAAAGCGCGGAAAAATCCTTGAACATCTGCATCAGTGTTCGGATCGAGCAACACCGAGTCGTTGACGTCCCATGCCTCTTGCTGCCACGGATTGAACACGACCTTCTCCCAGGTGTGATTGGGATGCAACGTGGCGACGACCCACCCGCTCGACTGGATCGTAAAGCAGAATAGGACTGACGCCTTGCAGTTTGGCGAATTCAAACCGGTGTGTCGTACTGAAAAACGGTTCGTACTGGCGGACAGGCCTTCCCTTGTTGTTGAAAATCGTCCAACCGCTACCGACCCAACGCGATGGCGTAAAGCGTCCATCGACTTCGCCCGCTTCTGCCTGAACCTTCTTCTGAATTTCGCGACCGAAGCCGTCCGAGTAGGAGAAGCTGTGCTGAACCTTGGTCTTTTGTCCGGGTACCAGATCGGAATCGTGGGTCTCTCGAGCGAGCGTGTAGACGACCGCCGACTGTGGCTCGGGTTCGTTCTTGGTGCGTTGGTAGGCAAAGAGATCGTAAACCAGCCGGGTCGAGGCGCGATTTAGGATTGAGTGCGGATCGGTGAGCGGATTGTGCAGGTGGTCAAGCATGACCACCTCGCTTAGGTCGGCTTGGAAATCGCCGAGCGAGTCGCCCAGATTTTCTTCCGGTTTGCCCATGACCGCCGTCCCTACCACCATGCCCAGCACATCGAAGGCCACCACCGCCCGGTTGCGGTTGGGGTCCATCACCAGCCGTGGCTGAAGTACTCGATAATCATGGCCCGGCTTGGTGAGATTGCCAACGGCATCTCGTTCACCCACCGTGACGCGATTGCCCAGCGCATCACGGGTTTCCAGAATCAGCAGGTCATAAGCATCGTAGCTGACGGAGCTCTCGGTGCTAACCTCGCTGGTGTGGAACGGATCGCGGTAGCGATGCGGCAGGAAGAAGTGCTGGCGGGCGTGGGCGAGTTCCTGAGCAGGCGGGTCTGCGCTGCCCGGCGAAAAGAACATTCTCCCCGAAGGGATCCACCAATTGGCATCACCTTCGCTGTGGACGTAACGGCCCTCTGTTTCCAGCATCGCTTCGGTGATGCGCTCTCCATAAACATCAATCAGCAGTCCCAGCGTGACTGCCAGCTTGTAACTCTCGAACGGAAAGGCCAACGGTTCGAGTCGTGAGAATGGCAGTGGTCCGGTTAGGTCATCGCGCCGGAACAGCGAGCGCACGTGCTCAATAAGACGTCGGTAGGGGTGGTCATCAATTGCAAGGGTCGCGTCTATATCCTCGTACGGAACATCATGCGTGCCGTCGCTTGCGGTCGCGACGAGTCTCAGCACCTCGTCCAAACGGAAAAGATTGGTCACTAAACCCTCCAGTTGCATAAATTCTGTTGTGTAGTGGCAGAAAATGGCGTCGATTAAGGGTTTCAAGGAGTTTTAAGCTTTTCGCTGGATATCACCGTGGGTGACGTCTAGAGATCCGACAAAAA
>JBOIEG010000307.1:0-6075 GCA_050740915.1 Gammaproteobacteria bacterium
CTCAGTCCCAGTGTGGCTGATCATCCTCTCAGACCAGCTACCCGTCGTCGCCTTGGTAGGCTTTTACCCCACCAACTAGCTGATAGGACTTAGGCTCATCCACTAGCGCCAGGCCCAGCACCATAGCTTCTTCTCGCCTCGATCGATTGCCAAAAGGCTATGGTGCTGGGTCCCCAGCTTCCCCCCGTAGGGCTTATGCGGTATTAATCCGAGTTTCCCCGGGCTATCCCCCACTAGTGGGCAGATTCCTAAGTATTACTCACCCGTCCGCCACTCGCCGCCAGGAAAGCAAGCTTTCCCGCGCTGCCGTTCGACTTGCATGTGTTAAGCATGCCGCCAGCGTTCAATCTGAGCCAGGATCAAACTCTTCAGTTAAAGCTTGCGGTAACACTTACGTGTTACCAAACTTGCCTCGATGGTTGCGAACTCGCTTCCACCGAATTCTTCACTGGTAACACGACAACTAAAGCAAAGCGCCCACACAAATTAGTTGATCAAATCAAAATTATTAAAGAGCCAGAGGGGCCTACCCCACCGAAGAAATCAAGTATACACTGCTAGTGCAATACACGACAAGCCCCTATTTCCACCCGCTGCGATTCGGAGCGCTTCAGTCAGGCACCAACGGGCATTTCTGGAACTGAAAAAACGCCCTGCGGTTGGCGCTCAATCCGCCTCAAATAAGTCTTACGCGAGCAAAGCGTCTCTTTCCCACTTGATAGACATGGGTAGTGCCCGCGAGTATCGCGGTGTCAACATTCTCCAGCTTTTGCCCATCTATCCTCACCGCTCCCTGACAAACCATACGACTCGCTTCCGAGGTGCTTTTGCAGAGCCCCACCTGTTTGAGCAAGCTTGCGATTGGCAGCGAGCCATTAGGTGCTGAAATTTCGAGCTCTGGAACAGCTTCAGGCAACGCACCTTGCTGAAATCGCTTGATGAAGTTTTGCTTAGCGGTGATGGCCGCGTGTTGCGAATGAAACCGCGTGACCAACTCTAGCGCGAGCTCAAACTTCACATCTCTTGGGTTTACCCCTTGTTCTGCGACGCCGCGTTTGTATTGATCGATTTCTTCGCCGGATCTAAAGCTTAAGAGTTCGAAAAAACGCCACATGAGATGATCTGAAACGGACATAAGCTTGCCGAACATTTCATCGGGCGCGTCGGTGAATGCCACGTAGTTATTCAGAGACTTAGACATTTTCTGAAAACCATCCAAGCCTTCTAAAATAGGCATGGTCATCACCACCTGTGGCGGTTGTCCGAAGGCTTTCTGCAGTTGGCGCCCCATTAAGAGATTAAACTTTTGGTCTGTACCTCCCAATTCGACATCGGCCCGTAAGGCCCATGAATCATAACCTTGGATCAGCGGATACAGAAATTCATGGATCGCTATCGGCTGCCTGTTCTCATAGCGTTTGCTGAAATCATCTCTCTCCAACATGCGTGCGACCGTGTGGTGGGACGCCAGCTTAATGAGGTCGCTGGCTGACATGCTTTTCATCCACTGCGAATTGAACGCGATCTGGGTGCGGTCTGGGTCTAGGATCTTGGATATCTGTTCTTTATAAGTGTGCGCGTTAGCGACCACTTGCGCCGGAGAAAGCGGTTTTCGGGTTACGCTCCGACCCGTAGGATCGCCGATCAACGCGGTGAAATCGCCGATCAAAAAAAGCGCCTCATGCCCTAGGTCTTGAAACTGCCTTAGCTTGTGCAACAACACCGCATGCCCCAGATGTAGATCCGGGGCGCTCGGGTCAAATCCCGCTTTTATTCTAAGCGGTCGCCCTAGTTCAATCTTTTTAGCGAGTTCGTCCTCTAACAGGATTTCAACCACACCCCGCGTTAATAATTCAAGCTCGTCGCGCATCGTTAACCTTAGGTTTTTGCGAAGCTTACCACAGGGCCCGTTGCACGCTTAACATCGGCTAGAAGGGCCCATAACGAGCCTTCGCGTGTTCGCTGCAGCACCCCTAGCGAGCGAAATCCGTCAATTGTGGCGGGGCTCTGGGTGCAAAACGTGTTGACCGATTTCACAGTTCGGGTTATTTTTACCAATAAAGATACCAATAATAAACCGTGAGTTAGACGAAAATCATAAAGTACGCCTACAAACCACGTTTGCACCTAGAAAATCGACGCCACCGCAGTAAGGTATGGTGGCGACGGTGGCTTGCGCTCCCGGCTCTTGCATTTGTGATAGCCCTAACTGCCGGAATGGCGGTTAACACTCGGCTTATGCCTTATGCCGACCGAGCGGTTAATAGCACAGCGAAATTAGCGAAGCAGAAATCGGGGGCTTCGGCGTCAGCCACCAAGACGATCGAAGCATCTTTCAGAGGCCTTGCACCCGCATCTCGTTCTTTGGAACCGCCGATCACGGTGCATCGTGACACGTACCTCACTCAAGGCAATGGTTTAGTGGATACCGACCTGGTCGATGAGTGGCAAGAAATTAGGGTGCGCCCGCAGGACACGCTTGCGGCTATTTTTGAGCGGTTGAACTTGGATAAATATCAGCTTTATCAGTTGCTTGAGGTCGATAAGGCGGAGCAACTGCGGCATCTGAAGCCGAAACAGACACTGAAGTTCCGGATCCAGGCCGGCGAGCTTATCGATCTCATCTATGAGGCAGACCCGGTGCGCCGCTTTCGTGCCCATAGACAACATGGAAAATTCAATCTCAAGATCGCTTATGAAGAGCTGGGCTTGTGCGTCTTTGCAGCGAGTGGCCGCATTACGAATTCGCTCTGGCAAGCCGGCCAAGCAGCGGATTTGTCGGAGCAGATGGTGATGGAACTGGTCAAGCTGTTCACTTGGGATATCGATTTTGCACTGGATATTCGCGAGGGCGACAGTTTCACCGTGATATTCGAGCAATATCGTAGAGATGGGGTCAGGATCGAAGATGGAGGCATATTGGCGGCGGAATTTGTAAACCAAAACAAGCGTTATCGCGCCATGCGGTTTAAAGACGAAGCTGGGCGTGAGGAATACTATACCGAGGAAGGGAAAAGCCCGCGCAAAGCGTTCTTCCGGACCCCGGTCAACTTCACGCGCATCAGCTCCTATTTCAACCTCAAGCGCAAGCACCCCGTTCTCAATAGGATCCGCGCCCATCGGGGAATCGACTATGCCGCCCCCCAGGGCACACCTGTTAAAGCCACCGGCGACGGAAAGGTAGCGTTTGTGGGCGCTAATGGCGGCTATGGCAAGACCGTCGTGCTGCAACACGGTGAAAAATACAGCACCCTCTACGCACATCTGTCGCGTTTTTCTCGGGGAATTCGTCGAGGCAAGGCGGTACGGCAAGGAGAATTAATCGGCTTCGTGGGCCAAACCGGTCTGGCGACGGGGCCTCATCTTCACTATGAGTTCCGCGTCAACGGCGTGCACCAAAATCCGCTGACGGTAGAGCTTCCCAAGGCTGTCCCACTTTCCCGGAACCAGTTAATCGCGTTTAAGTCGCAAACCAACCCCGTTATCGCCAAGCTCGATGAGATCGCCGGCGAGCTGGCCCAAGGGCACCCCTCGGCAACCGAAGAACTCACGGATCGTCGACTACTCGCGATGGCTGCGGAAAGGGCGCACACTCCCTCCCGGTAATCCTATGTCCATTTTCATCCGCCTCCGATTGCGCTGTGTTGTTAGGGGCGGTTTATGAACCGGGCTGTTCTTTAGCTGGAGGGTGACACACTCATTTCCAAATTTTCCGGTACGGTTTGGTTTTAGCCGCTAAACAGAGAACGAAGAGCCGCAACCGCACGTGGTCGCTGCATTGGGGTTGCGAATGACGAACTGGGCACCCTCCAAGCCTTCCGAATAATCGATTTCGCCGCCGGTCAGGTATTGCACGCTCATGGGATCGATCAAAAGCTTGACTCCACCGTTCTCAACGACCGTGTCACCCTCGTTAACGCTCTCGTCAAAGGTGAACCCGTATTGAAACCCAGAGCATCCGCCGCCTGTGATGAAAACTCTGAGCATCAATCCGTCATCGCCTTCCTCCGAGATAAGCTGTCTCACCTTCTCCGCTGCCGCGTCCGTGAATTGCAACGGACTGTCTTCTATCATGGTTTCGATGACCATAGCTCACTACTCCGTCGTTTGACCAAATCTTTGGGCGTAATCGGTTGAAAGAAATGGCGCCGTTGATCGCCCCCCGCAGGTATGATGGTTCTCTGCCTCGGCGCGAGCCGAGGCGCCACTGAATGGCGGGGTCTTCATCAGATACACGGGCTAATTGGCCATTGACCTCTGCACCCACTCGCGATTCCTACTGACGTTCCCTTCGACACGGGCCCTGGATGCGAGTTCAATATGTTCCTAAGCGCGCGCGTGCCCACCAGGACGCCGTTGAGAGTGACGTGCGGCACTTTCCTCACCTTTTGGTCGAAGCCAAGATCTCCCGATAGAACGCGAACTCTCCCTTCAGTGCCTTATTGTGTCGTCGCAATTTCCTGACTGTCTGTTGCCGTATAGTCCTTTTAATTCCTTTAATCTGTGTATTCTAACACGGCAATCCGATTGCGCAACTGACAGTTCTTTTTTTGAAGGTGCTCCGGCTTTGCTGAGGCGAATTCGATGATGCGCTGTCTACGTCCGTTGTTCCAAAAACTCCTGCGCAAAAAGCCAGTACCAGCAGACTGAACAGATCGCCACGACTCTTTGCGACCTGACCGATGTTCTTTTATAACCAGCCGCATCTATCCACCCCCGTTGCTTTAAGGCAGCAACGCTGTATGCTCTAGCCCCACGGTTTCATCGAACCCGTACATGATGTTCATATTCTGCACAGCCTGGCCGGCGGCACCCTTGACCAAATTATCAATAGCCGAGAGCACCACTGCTTTTCGGCCCGAATTTGATCGATGTACAGCTAAGCGACAGACATTTGACCCGCGTACGCAACGCGTCTCTGGATAAGCGCCACTCGGCATCACATCGACAAAGGGTTCGCCCGCATAGCATTGTTCGTACAAGCCCTGCAGATCTTCCTTCCGATCCGTCAGCTCACAGTACAAGGTCGCCAGTATGCCCCGGATCATCGGCGTTAAGTGCGGAACAAAAACCAAGTCTGGTTCGCAAGCCCCAGCGGCAACAAGGCCTTGGATAATTTCGGCGCTATGCCTGTGGCCGAAGACATTATACGCCGTCACGCTGTCCGCCGTTTCACAAAATAGGTTTCGTGTGCTAGGCTCCCGCCCTGCGCCGCTTACTCCGGACTTGGTATCGGCGACGAGGTGGTGGGTGTCGACTACACCGTGTTTGATCAGGGGCAAAAACCCGAGCAATACCGCCGTAGGATAGCACCCCGGGTTGGCCACGATTCGGGCGCCGCTTATGCCGTCTCTGTTCATTTCCGGTAGGCCGTACACGGCCTGTTGCAGCAGCTCAGGACAAGCATGCGGTGTTCCATACCAATGCTCCCATTGGGATCGATCTCGCAGGCGAAAGTCAGCCGCCAGGTCGATGATACGTACGCCGCAATCCAGAAGCGAGGGCGCCATGGTCATGGTGGTACCGTTCGGTGCGGCGAAAAACACCAGTTCGCATGACGACAGTCGGTCGATCTCTGGATCGGTGAACGCTAGAGACAAGCGCCCGCGCAGGCTAGGAAAGATTTCCGCAATGGGTCTCCCACGCTCCACCCGCGATGTCACGCTAGTGAGCTTGACATGAGGATGGGTCGCTAACAAACGAAGTACTTCGACACCCGTATAGCCCGTGCCCCCCACAACCCCAACGCTGATCACCGATAATCACCTCTTCGCGGTAGCAACCTCGCCCCTTTAGCGAGCGTTCGTTTGAGCAAACTGCGAGCCGATTGCCGCCGTGGATGTATGCAGGCAATATTACGTGTAAAGCCAAGAAAAAGAAATTAAGGGTGCTTCGATTAATTCGGAGTGGCCCACTTTCGCAGCCATGTGAGGACGTCCGTCAACCACCTAAACCCTCCAGTTGCATAAATTCTGTTGTGTAGTGGCAGAAAATGGCGTCGATTAAGGGTTTCAAGGAGTTTTAAGCTTTTCGCTGGATATCACCGTGGGTGACGTCTAGAGATCCGACAAAAAG
>JBOIEG010000308.1:0-2948 GCA_050740915.1 Gammaproteobacteria bacterium
CCGGGTCTTGTGATCGATTTCTCCCGCCACATGAACGAGATCGTCAGGGTTAATGCCACAGCTAGGGAGGCCAGGGTGCAGCCGGGTGTGGTGCTTGCCGAACTGAACGCCCGGCTGAAGGGGCATGGATTGATGTTTGCTCCCGATCCCTCTACCGCAAACCGATGCACGATCGGGGGCATGTTAGGCAATAACGCCTGGGGCGCGCATGCCTTGCGTTACCGCACGACGCGCGAGCATGTGTTCGCCGTCGAAGCGTTGTTGAGCGATGGCAGCTTGGTGAGCTTTCAGCCCACCCCAGAAGCGGAACGCCAGCACAAGCTACGCTCGCCCGGCCGGGAAGGGGAGATTTATCGCGCGCTGCACACCATCCTCGAAGCTCACCGCGAAACCGTTCTCGATCACTATCCGAGCGCTCGGGGGATCCCGAATAATGCGGGATACGCTTTAGATGTCATCGCCCGACAGCAGCCGTGGGCGGCAAACGGTACGCCGTTTAATCTAGCGCCTTTGCTCTGCGGCAGCGAAGGCACCTTAGCACTCGTTACCGAGATCAGCGTACGCTTGGAGCCGATCCCGCGAGAGCGCCTGCTCGTAGGTCCGCATTTCCATGCGCTGGAGGAGGCTCTGGAGGCTGTTCTGGTGACCCTCTCCGCTGCTCCCAGCGCGATAGAGCTTTTGGACAGCCATGTGCTCGCCTTGACCCGGAACAACACCGAACAGTCCCGAAACTGCTCTTGGGTCGAAGGCGATCCGGCAGCGGTGTTGTTGGTGGAGCTCTCCGGTGATGACGCGAGGCAGGTGAGCTTGGCTTGCGATGCCTTGCGCGATGGGTATCGCTCGCACGGGCTTGGTTATGCTTATCCTGTGTTGCGAGAAGAGGAGGCGGACCGCGCTTGGGCGCTGCGCCGTGCCGGGCTCGGCCTGCTGATGGGCGTGACGGCGAACCGCAAGCCGGTAACGGGTATTGAGGATAGCGCGGTAGCGGTTTCGGACCTGCCGGCTTACGTGCGCGAGGTGCAAGAGCTTCTGCGCCAGCATGGCACCACCTGTGTGGTGTACGGATCTGCCGGCATGGGAGTATTGCATCTGCGACCGCTGTTGGATCTGCGCTTAGGCAGCGAGCGCGCGATTTTCGCTCATGTCATGCAAGCAGTGGCGGCGATCGTTGGGCGTTATCATGGCTCCTTTTCTGCCAAGCACGGAGACGGGCGGCTGCGCGCGCGCTTTCTTCCCGACACGCTGGGGACAGAGATCACGCAGCATCTGCTGGCCTTGAAGCGTGCTTTTGATCCCGATGATCTGCTGAACCCGGGCGCCATTGTGAGCCCTTCTGACCTGCTGTCACACCTGCGAGCGCAGCCGGAGACCGCCCACAAGAGTTTCAAGCCAACCCACTTCGACTGGAGCGAGACGGGCGGATTACTGGGCGCCGCGGCACGTTGCCATGGTGCCGGTGTTTGCCTGCAGAAGACGGGAGCAGGCACCATGTGTCCGTCTTATCGCGCCCTGGGGGAGGAAATGCACACGACCCGAGGGCGCGCTAACCTCTTTCGCCAGTTGTTAGCGAACGATGCGGCGGATCGTCCTTTAGCGGCCGAAGAGCTGAGAATGGCGCTTGATCTTTGTCTGGAGTGCAAGGGTTGCCGCGCAGAATGCCCCGCGAGTGTCGATATGGCGCGCATGAAGGCGGAGTTCCTGCAGTATTACCAGGACCGTCACGGCGTCTCCTGGCGCATCCGAGCTCTCGCCCGCTTCGGCGCCCTCAGCAGGGCCGCGAGCTATGCGCCCTGGTTTAGCAACGCCGTGCTGGGGAGCGCAGCGGCGAAACGCCTGCTGGGGATCCATCGAGCGCGTCAGCTGCCTCGTTTAGCACGCCAGCGCTTCAGCTCTTGGTGCAGGGGGAGGCCCCAACCTTTAACAGCGGCCAGATCAGCCGTCGTGCTGCTGGTCGACCTGATCACGGAATACTATGAGCCCGAGATCGGTCGGGCGGCGGTGGAGGTTTTAGAGCGGCTGGGATTCATGGTTTACATCACGCCTTGCTTATCCTCTGGGCGCATAGAGGTAAGCCTGGGAATGTTGCGGCAAGCAAGCAAAACGATGCAGCACGCGATGCGTGTGCTGCATCGTTTCCCGGGTGAGTTGCCCATCATTGGTCTGGAGCCCTCTGAGGTGTATACCTACCGCGATGAGCTACTCGACCTGTTAAAGGATGCCGACATCCGCAAAAGGGCAGGGGCGATCGCGAAGCGCGTGGTGGCCTTCGAAGAATTCTTGGTGGGTATGGGCGAGCCTATGAGGGATTTAGTGTTCGATCCCGCACCGAAGGAGATCTTGCTGCACGTACATTGTCATCAAAAAGCGTTGGCCGGCTCGCAACCGAGCGTTGATGCTTTAGGATTGATATCGCAGGCAAGGGTCGCATTGATCCCATCCGGTTGCTGTGGGATGGCGGGTCTATTCGGTTACCAGAGTCGGCACTATGAGCTGTCGCGCCAGATCGCAGAGCTTGCCCTCTTGCCTAGCGTTCGTCGCGCGGCGCCCGGGACCCTGGTGGTCGCAACCGGCAGCAGTTGTCGCCAGCAAATAGGCCAGGCCCTTGGGTTGGAAGCACTGCACCCCGCGCAAGTGTTTCGCAAATACTTAGCGCGGTGAGCGTGTTTGCCCGTGGCTCTGACAGAACTGGCACTTCGAAAAATTCCATCCGTGGAATTTTTCGCATCGCAAAGCAAAAATGCGATTTTTGCTTTGCTCCATGTTTCAACCCGTTACCCGTTTGAACCTGTGCGGCATATCCCTATACCGCCGGACACTTCGAATTAACCCTCCAGTTGCATAAATTCTGTTGTGTAGTGGCAGAAAATGGCGTCGATTAAGGGTTTCAAGGAGTTTTAAGCTTTTCGCTGGATATCACCGTGGGTGACGTCTAGAGATCCGACAAAAAG
>JBOIEG010000309.1:0-7840 GCA_050740915.1 Gammaproteobacteria bacterium
GCGGATCCCCCTGTCTCCAGCGGCGTGCGTTCAGCCGGCTGCAACTTGATCGCCACGCGGGTGGTCGGCATGAGCGAGACCATAGCAATCACTGGAAAGTCTGTAAAGTTATTTAAGGGACACTACACTACGGTGCTGCGGCGGGCAGTGCTGGCAAACGCTCGCGTTTTTCGAAAAAAACCCATCGTTGCAAGCTCCTTATTACAAAGGCACCTCAGGCCTTAAAAAAATCGCCAGTCTGCTTAAAAGATGGGGCTGAGCAAGCCCATTTTTCAAGCTCCCAAACGTGATTTGAACGCGTTGGAAAGACAATAGGGCTTGTGGCAAATGAGGCTCGCGGGTCTTTTAGTTTGTGTCCGCTCTAAGCACTTCTTCCTGGCCTTGAGCATTCACCGTATATAACAACACAGGACGCCGCCACACCTTCGATATATAGCCCAATACCTTGCGGGCCGAGTGCGTATCGAGACCCCTACCGTCAAACAAGTGATCTTGGCGCAGCACTAACGTTCCGTCCGTTTGAAGCTCGGAAATATAAACCCTGGGGGTTCCGAAATTATACTTTGGCCTCAAAATCGCTTCATGGAGCGCGTCGATGTCCCACTCTTCGACGTTGATTTCTCCCCCACGCTTCGCTGTGTACGCGAATAGCCCCAACTCTTTGGCCATGTCCGCATCCAAGTAATTGCGCACAAAACCGGTGTCTTCTTCCTCTTGCATGATCTTGCGGGCACTATCGAGCCCCTGCTCCTCTATGATTTTATCCCACAAGCTAAATCCGAGGTGATACGGATTGAGTGCCAACGCCACCTCGTGCTCACCCGCGAAAGGACGCACGACATCCGAATGTGTCTTCATGGCGTCCACGTATTCTTCATCCGGCAGAAAGCTAGCCTCTCGCAACAACCTTGCGTGCCAATAGGAAGCCCACCCCTCGTTCATGATGTTGCAACAAAATAAGGGATGAAAATAAAAAGACTCCTCTCGCACGGCTAGAAAGATGTCTCTTTCCCAGTCGTCCAGCTCGGGTGCATAGTGGGCGACAAACCATAACAGGTCATATTCCGGATGTGGAGGAATGGGAGCGCGTCGATACTTTGGTTTATGTAGGGTGGGCGCGCTTTCCCCGGGAAGGTTTGTGAACCGTTTCTTGAATTCGTCCTTTGACAAAAGAGGCTTTGATTTCAGATAGTTAGCGAAAAGCGGTCTACGCAAGCTTTTGCTGTTATCGATATGCTGCTCTAGCGCTAAAGCGGCATCCAGGACTTCCTCCACACCCTTGACACCGTGCTCGCTGATGGACTGCTCGATCTGATGCGCATGTACGGCAGCTTGTTCAACGATTCGGTTCCCCACTTGATCCCGCGCCGTTTTAAACGACAAATTGTTCTTGGCAAAGTCCGCATGGCCGAGCACGTGCGCCACGACCAAGGTATTTTCCTGAAGCGAATTGGTGTTGGACATATACGCCTGACTTGGGCTGCCCGGGAAGACCACCTCAAATATCTTCGAATGGCCCATTCTGTGCTGGACCAGTTCGTAGATATATCGAACCCCAAAGGACCAATGCGCCATGCGCACCGGAAGTCCGTAGACCGCCACCTCCATCATGAACGACGGAGGGACAACCTCAAATTCTACTGGATAGAAATCGAGCCCCAGCGACCGAGCCATGTCCTCCAGGCGGCCGAGGTATACTCTAAGGGTATCCTCCTCCATAGCTCAGGACGTATCGGTGCTTGCCTGATGCTGGAATAAGCCTTTAATCGCCGGCCATACGTCTTCGTAACCGCCGAGTGGGTAGCTGCCTACACCCAAACCTCGTCGTACTAAGCTATCGAACAGCCTTCCCGTTTCGGAATGCAACACTTGCTTTTGGAGGGAACCGGTCTCTACGTATCCGATAAAATTCATCAACGCGGTCAATTCGCTTAAGGCCACCGCCGCCGGCCCCCGGTCGGCGATAAAATTGTCACCGTCCGACGCATAGAACAGATAACCATTGTAACGATGCGGATCAAAGCGGGATTGAAAAACGTCTAGCACAAGCTTGAACGCACTAGAAGCCTGTGTACCGCCTTCGGCAGTCACGTGAAAGAATCGCTCCTCTGAAAATTCCCAGGCTATGCTGGTGTGTGCGATAAATACCGTATCTAGCTGGATATACTGCCGCCGCAAGCCTTGCAGCGCCCAAAAGAAAAAAGTCTTGGCAAGCTTGCGGTCCTCTTCGCCCATGCTCGATGAAACATCCATCGCAAAGAAAACCACCGCGCGGGTCGCCGGGCGGCGGCGGCGCGAAAGCTGGCGGAAGCGCAAGTCCTCATTCGCAAAGTCTGGTCCGTCGGGTTGAACAGAGCGTCGCTTGATCGCCTCCTTCATGGTACGTCTCCGGTCCAAACGGGAGCGCACCCCGCGCCTGTCCCATCCTTCCCGCACGAATTCATCGTGCGCCAGCACGGTGCCGGGTTTGGGTTTCAGCCTCGGTAACTGCAGTTCCTCCCAAAGCCAGTCGATGATATCGTCGATCTTAAGCTCGAGCAAAAACTGAAATCCGCCTTCGCCTGAACCTGCACTGCGGCTTCTGCCCTCTCCTAAATTGCGCACCAAGACGTCCCCGGGTCTAACTTGCCCTTTGGCCCCTTGTCCCGCTCGCACCTGCTCCTCGGAGCGGCGCAGGCGAAAGCGGTTATGTTCCAAGAAGCGCACAGGCACCCGGATGGCGCGATCGCTAGGCCGTGTGATAACGTCCGGGCCGGCGATGATTTCCGGCAGATGCGCTTTTACCGCCTCGCGGATTTTTTCGTTATGCCGCAACCAATCGCGCGGGCCCCGAGAGAAAAGCTCATACCACCCCTTATTCGCAGTTCCCATAGAACGTTTAGCATCAAAACTCATCACTAACGCCCAACTCCGTGATTACACGCTCACCTTGTCTCTTATTCTTGGGACAACAAGGTGGTCACGTAATTTAATACCTCTCGCGCGCTATGTGAGTCATAACCGTATTCCTCTACTAGCCTTCTTTCGACCCCCGAGATCTTCTCCTTGGTCTCTTCGTCAGGTCTAGCGGGAGAAGTCACCAGACGCAGCACATCGCGTCGCTCCTCAAAGAGATATTGTTCGATAGCCTCATGCAGGCGCGCGTGATTATCGAGGGTAAACTTTTCTCCCATCTTGTAGGCGACCATTGCTTTCCTAACGACTTCTTGGCGAAACGCCATCTTACCCGATTCGGATATGCTTATTTTGCTTTCTACTGCCCGCAGAAAACGTTCGTCAGGGTCGCGCGTCTCGCCGGTGATGGGATCCTCCACTTCGCGGTTGTCGAGGCTAGCCTCAACCTCATCGAGGTACTTCTCGAGCAGGGACTGGGCTTCCTTTTCAAACGAGGCAAAGAGCGCTTTGTGCACATCCTCCTTAACCCAACGATTGTAAAAATCCTTGCGCACCATCACCAGGAAATCCATCCATTCGCGCTTGTGCTTCGCGTCCATTCGGGCATCTGATTCGATCGCGTCTTTGAGCGCCAACAGTATCTCCATGCTGGTCAAGCTCTGCAACTCGCTGCGTGTAATGGCCTTGGAGATCGCATTGATGACAAAGCGCGGACTGACCCCTGACATCCCCTCTTCAGGAGTTTCGGCACGAACCCGGTCAACTTCTGCATCACTGAATCCTTCTACATCTTCCCCGGCATATAAGCGCAGTTTTCTAGACAGCGTGAGTCCTTCTCGTTCCGATTTGTGCAGCCGTGTCAGTATCGCAAACACAGCCGCCACCCCAAGCGCGTGAGGGTCCAGATGCAGCTCGCGAAAATTCGGTGCCGCGGAAATCAGCTTGGCGTAGATCCGGCGTTCATCGTGGTAAGACAAGGTATAGGGCACCTTAACGATGACCATGCGATCCAACAGGGCTTCGTTTTCCTTTTCCTGTAAGAACTTGTGAAACTCAGCTAGATTGGTATGGGCAAGGATCGCCTCATCGAGGTAGATCAAGGGAAACCGCGATACCTTGACGTTTTTTTCCTGAGTCAAGGTTAGCATAAGGTAGAGAAACTCTCGCTTGACCTTGAGAATCTCAATCATCTCCAGCAGGCCGCGGCTCGCGGCGTACACAGCGCCCGACCAGGACCAGGCGCGGGGATGACCCTCATCCCCGTACTCACTCACCTTCGATAGGTCGACAGAGCCAACCAGGTCTGCGATGTCGGCGGTGGTAGGGTCATGGGGCGCGTAAGTACCGATCCCACTGCGCCCAGCCTCCGAAATAAACACTCGGCGCACTGGGAATTTCATGAAATCCCCGCTGAATTCCTCTTCCAAACGAACCCGGCTAAAGGGTGATAGCTCGCCGCTGATGTCCACCCCATAGGTCTCCCGAAAATTCCCCCGCAGCGTGTGCGGCACCAGCAACAGGGGGCTTTCGTTAGTCGGCGAGCCTTGCAGTGCGTACAGGGCGCCTTCGTCGGTACGGCTGTATTCTTCCAATCCTCGCTTGAGCAGAATAACCATGGTGGACTTGCCGCCAGAGGGAGGACCCAACAGCAGCAATAAGCGTCGCCCTACCTCCGAGCCCGCGCTTGCAGCTTTAAAATAATCGGCAACGCGCTCAAGGGCGTCGTCAAGACCAAAAAGCTCATCGGCAAACAAGCGATATCGCTTTGCTTCCGCCCCCTCTGCCGCCGTTCTGCGTTCATTCCAGCGCAACATATCCCAAAGATATTGGTGGCTATTACGCGCCAGCACCTCGGGGTTGGGAGGCACAACTTCCGCAAGAAACTGCGTGAACGTACCTTCCCAATACTTCGCTTTATGCTCCTTTGCGTAGTTCGATAACGACTGCAGGAAGCGTGCACGGGTGGTGCTATCTCCATTATTGCCGTTATTGCCCATGAAGCCGCTCCGTTTGACCTAAAACCGTGCCTTCGCTGAGTACCGTTCCTAATATTACAGCAGCCAAACCACACAAGATCCGAAAGAGCCAAAATAAAGACCTACTGCGTACAGAACGTTGGACTGCACCAGGCAAGTCGAATTCCACATTCAAACCCCGATTTCGGTGCGCACATCGATTAATTCAGGGAAAAATGTCCGTTCCAACGCCTGCTTAAGAAAGCCCACGCCCGAGGAACCGCCAGTGCCCCGCTTATAGCCGATAATGCGCTCCACGGTTTTGAGATGACGAAAACGCCAGAGCTGGAAGTTCTCTTCCACATCGACCAACTTTTCGCACATCGCGTAGTCGTCCCAGTGGGACTTGGGATCCTCGTAAATTTTCTTGAATACAGGGATAAGGCCCTGGTTTTGCTGGTGCGGTTGAGACCAATCCCGCTGCACACACTCGTGGGGGATGGCGTACCCGGCACGATGCAGATGCAATAAAAATTCGTCATAGATGGAGGGAGATTTTAATAGGTCTATGATGGCGTCATATGTCTGCTCGTGGTAGCGAAAGATCTCCGCGATGGCCGCGTTCTTATTGCCTAACATAAACTCAATCGCACGGTATTGTGGGGACTGCAAGCCCGATGCGTTCCCAAAAACACCACGGAATTGCACATATTCGCTTGGGGTTAAGGTCTCCAACACCGCCCACTGGCCAAACAGCTGGATCTGGATCTGCTTCACGCGCGCAAGGATTTTGAAACAGGGATTTAGGTCATCACCGCGAATGTGCGCGAGGGCTGCCTTTAGCTCATGAATAATGAGTTTCATCCAAAGCTCGGAGGTTTGATGCTGGATGATGAACAGCATCTCGTCGTGGTGAAGTGGCTCGCTCAGCGGTTTTTGGGCAGAGAGTAATCGATCGAGGCAGAGGTAATCCGTGTATGTCATGCGGCGGCGCAAATCAAGCGTGATCCCCTCCTCCACATCACGGCGGCTGTTGTCGTTTTGGGTTTTCACATTCGGCTCTCGAAACTTGCTGCCATGCCCGGTTATCCAATCAGGACAGATGTGCATTATCGTATTATCGTACGCTAGTTCGTCACCCAGTCCCAACAAGGGCACTATTATTTAAGACAAGGGTTTTGGCATGGGAATGTTAGCAGCACCGGGTCTTGCCGGCGTTATCGTGGGACACACGGCGATTTCTACCGTAGAGGAAGGCGGTGACGGACTTTTCTACCGGGGCTACGACGTGGGCGATCTCGCGCGTGAGACCAGCTTCGAAGAAGTCGCCCACTTATTGATCTACCATGAGTTGCCGAGGGCAGAGCGGCTTGCGCAATACCGCATGCAGCTCACGGGACAACGAGAACTTCCGGATCCGCTAAAGAGCATCCTAGAGCAGTTGCCGCGCGATGCGCATCCGATGGATGTTGTGCGTACGGCTGTTTCAGCACTGGGCTGTGTGGAGCCCGAGACTTCGGCCCGAGAGGTTCAGTCTATCGCCGCTCGGCTCTTAGCCGTTTTACCCTCGATGTTGCTGTATTGGCACCATTTTCATGGCCTTGGGGTACGGATCCAGACGGACACCGAGGCGCCAGACATTGCCAGCCACTTTCTTTGTTTGCTGCACGGCCGGCTCCCGCAAGAACTGAGTCGGAAAACGGTAGATGCATCGTTGATTTTGTACGCCGAGCACGAATTTAATGCCTCTACCTTCAGCGCCAGGGTCACTACCTCGACCCTCAGCGATGTCTATTCCGCCCTGACTAGCGCCATAGGCACCCTGCGCGGGGCGCTGCATGGCGGCGCCAACGAAGCAGCCATGGAATTGCTTGCCGAATTCAGCTCACCCGATGAGGCGGAGAGAGAAATCATGCAACGTCTGCGAGGCAAGAAGTTGATCATGGGATTTGGCCACCGCGTATACAAGCGGCGTGATCCCCGCTCCGACATCATCAAAGACTATGCACGCCGCCTCGCCGAGGCGAACGGGCGGCAGGATCTATTTGCGATTTCTGAGCGTATCGAGCAAGTGATGCGACGGGAAAAAGGGCTGTTTCCCAATCTGGACTTCTATAGCGCCTCGGCCTATCACCTGTGCGGGATCCCCACCTCTCTATTCACCCCCCTGTTCGTGGTCTCGAGGATGAGCGGGTGGATCGCGCACATCATGGAACAACGCCGCGACAATAAGCTAATCCGGCCGCTCGCCGAGTACCGCGGACCGCCGCCGCGGCCGATGATGCCCTTACGCGAACGCAGCCCTTAAGCGCGCGCATGTCCGAAAACACACGCCCGCTCGCTGAAGAGGGCCTACTCGCGGCGATAACCGATTACGTTTACGCAGGACGGATAAGCAGCCCAGAGGCCTTTAAAATCGCTCGCTATTGCCTTCTCGATGCCTTAGGGTGCGCGATCGCGAGCCTTGATCATCCGGTTTGCAGAAAACATCTAGGGCCGCTGGTGCCTGGAGCCGAATTGCCTCGCGGCGCTCGCGTGCCAGGGACAGCCTATAGGCTTGATCCGGTGCAGGCCGCGTACAACATCGGTTGTTTGATCCGTTGGTTAGACTATAACGACACCTGGTTGGCCGCCGAATGGGGCCACCCCTCCGACAACCTCGGTGCGATATTGGCTTGTGCCGACTATGTCGCCCAAAACACGCCCACACCGATGCGCATGCGCGATGTATTGGCGTATTTGATCAAAGCCTATGAGATCCAGGGTGTGTTAGCGCTCGCTAACAGTTTCAACCAGATCGGCCTGGACCACGTGTTCCTGGTGCGCATCGCCTCTTGCGCAGTAGCCACCGCGCTGCTCGGCGGGGGACGCCAGGAGATCATAAACGCCCTCTCTAACGCCTTCCTTGACGGCGGCGCGCTGCGCACCTACCGCCATGCCCCTAACACGGGCTGGCGTAAGTCCTGGGCTGCCGGTGACGCGACGGCTCG
>JBOIEG010000310.1:0-2104 GCA_050740915.1 Gammaproteobacteria bacterium
CCCGCAGGCCAGATAGCTGTCCTCTCGCGCACAGTCCTGGCTCGGATTCTGCGCCTCGATAGGCGCACTGGAATCTCGGCCAAGGAGGATCTGACGGCGCCTCCACAGACCTGCCGAAAGGACACCGCTGAACTGCACCACCTCGTCCTGCTCGTCCTCCGGTTCGATCACGCCCATCGAGGCGAGCTCTACCCCCATGACCTTGAGCTTGGTGGCGAGCTTCAAACCGTGGTAGGCGGCGTTCGGATTTCGGCCCGTGAGATGATCCGCCAGCACCTTGGCCTGTTCCCAAAGCGGCGCAACCAGCCCATAGACCCGGCCGCGATGCTGGGCGCATTCACCGACTACATAGATATCCGGGTCGTCGATAGAGCGCATGTGATCATCGACGACGATCGCCCGCTCCACGGTCAGCCCGGAGCGCACGCCGATCTCCCGATTCGGGGTGATGCCGGCCGCGATCACGACCATATCGCAGTCGAGGGCCGTCCCGTCCGCAAACGCAAGGCCCGTGACCTTCTTCTCACCCAACACCGCCATGGTCTTCTTCTTGAGATGCGCTTGGATCCCCATTGCCTCAATGGTCTTCTTGAGGATCGCGCCGGCTTGGGCATCAAGCTGCTGGCTCATCAAATGGGAGGCAAGATCGATGACGTGCACCTCGCATCCATAGGTGATGAGCCCCCGGGCCGCCTCTAGGCCCAAAAGTCCCCTGCCGATCACCGCCGCGATCCGGCTCTTGGTGGCCTGGGCCATGATCTGGTTGCAGTTATCGATGCCGCGAAAGCCGTAGACCCCGGGTTTATCTAGGCCATCCGGGGTCCTGAGCCCTGCCAGTGGCGGGATGAACGAGCGACTGCCCGTGGCAATAATGAGCCGGTCATAGGGGATCTCACGGCCGTCCTCACCGACTGCGATCCGACTCGGGCGGATGATCTCCATCACCCGCACCCCGGCATGCAGGGTGATGCCGTTGGCTGCGTACCATCCAAGCGGGTTTAAGAAGATGCCCTGGACGTCCTGCACGGCACTGAGCACGTTGGAGAGAAGGATGCGGTTATAGTTGCCGTAAGGCTCGTCTCCAAACATGGTGATCTCAAACTGATCACCGCCGCCGCGCGCCAGGATCTCCTCCACCGTTCGCGCACCGGCCATACCATTACCCACTACCACCAATCGCCTCTTGTCTGGCATTGCTCAATCGCTCCGCGCTCAAACCTCGATCAGGCCGATATCGACGACCACTATACCCTTTACCCCTTCAGGTGCCGCCAGAAAGACCTCGAACCGGGTACCGGGCATCAGGTCCTCAACGATGATCAACGCCACATGGATATCGCTCTTCGCCCCGACTGGAAAATAGCGCATGGGGGCGCCATCGCGCATAAGCAAGAGGTAAATCAGCGCCTCGGTGCTGTTGCCGACGCGTACATAGGTAAGTTGCTCGCGCCTATCGGCGGCAACCGTATAGCTCAGCTCTGGGGTCAACAGGAACGGTTGCTGGAGCCCGTGCCCTTCGAAGGCATAGACCCCTTGGAGAAACACCGACTTCGCATACATCGCATCTTCTCCTTTCATCAGTGATAGCCCTCAGTGGCCTCATCAGATCTCCTGGCAAGCTCAAGGCGCGCCGCACAGACCTTGAACTCGGGCATCTTGGAGTCGGGATCGAGGGCCGGATTGGTCAGCCGGTTGGCGCATGCCTGCCCGCCCCAGTGAAATGGCATAAACAGCGTATCCATACGGATATTCGGTGTCAGGCGTGACTTCACCAGGGCTGAGCCGCGGCGTGTGGTCAACCGCACCATGTCTCCCTCGGCGATACCAAACCGCTGCGCCATCGCCGGATGGATCTCCACAAAGGGTTCGGGCTCGGCCATATACAGCGCCTCCACCCGGCGCGTTTGGGTGCCGGACTGGTAATGTGCTTTTACCCGCCCAGTGGTAAAATACAGGGATACTCGTGTAGTGTCCCTTAAATAACTTTACAGACTTTCCAGTGATTGCTATGGTCTCGCTCATGCCGAACACCAGCGTGGCGATCAAGTTGCAGCCGGCTGAACGCACGCCGCTGGAGACATGGGGATCCGCACACGGAACTCCG
>JBOIEG010000311.1:0-3873 GCA_050740915.1 Gammaproteobacteria bacterium
CGGCAGCGCAGCGCCACCTGTTGCGGAGTTCCGTGTGCGGATCCCCATGTCTCCAGCGGCGTGCGTTCAGCCGGCTGCAACTTGATCGCCACGCGGGTGTTCGGCATGAGCGAGACCATAGCAATCATTGGAAAGTCTGTAAAGTTATTTAAGGGACACTACACTAGCGGATATCGACGGCATCAGCTACAAGATCAGCGAGCGCATCGTTCACAATGGCGACCGTGCGATCCTGCATGACATGGACCAGCTGCCGTTCGTTACGGATGTATACAAGCGTGATTTGGTTATCGAAGATTACTTTATCGGCTACCTGCGACACCCTTATTTATCGATCTATACGGGACGCGGATGTAAATCGCGCTGTACATTTTGCCTGTGGCCACAAACCATCGGCGGTCACAAATACCGTACCCGTAGTGCGGCGCATGTGGTGGAGGAGATCGCCCGGGCGAAAGAGTATTTCCCTCAGGTCAAGGAGTTCTTCTTCGACGATGACACCTTCACGGACGACGCCTCTCGCGCCGAATCGATTGCACGAGAATTGGGAAAGCTAGACGTTAGGTGGTCGTGTAATGCTAAGGCGAACGTACCGTATGAGACCTTACGGGTGCTCAGGGACAACGGCCTCAGACTGTTCGTGGTGGGATACGAAACAGGAAATAAACAGATCCTGATCAACATCAAGAAGGGTGTGCGTTTGGACCGCGCGCGGCGGTTCACGGCGGATTGCCATAAACTGGGGATCACGATACACGGCACCTTCGTGCTGGGGCTGCCCGGCGAAACACACGAGACCATAGAAGAAACCTTGCGCTTCGCAAAGGAAATGAATCCGCACACGATCCAAGTATCGCTCGCTGCCACCTATCCCGGGACCTATCTGTACCAACAGGCGAAAGAAAAGGGCTGGCTTCGTGAGCAGGACCCGAGCCTGGTAGCCAACAACGGTCTTCAGGTCAGTGCCCTCAGCTATCCGCATTTATCCGACAAGGAGATTTTCGAAGCCGTCTCGTCTTTTTATCGGCGCTTTTATTTTCGCCCGGGAAAGATCTCCGAAATAATGTCCGAAATGCTGCGCCGTCCGCAGATGATGAAGCGGCGGCTGCGAGAGGGCAAAGAATTCTTCCGGTTTCTCAGCTCGCGTGAGAACAAGGCGGGCGACGTCGTATCCTTGGCCACGAACTGATATCGCCGTCAACATTAATCTAGCCCCGGCCCCGTGCAAGTGATAGGCCTTCTATCGCCTGCCAAGCGACCAGGCCCGGTAGGCCGACGACCAGCTCGCGGATGCGTTTCACCAATGAGACGGCGAGGCCGGTTTGAGGGCACAGACCGAAGAGAGCGCCGACCAACGTGTATCCGCCCTCTTGTACGCCCCAGGCGCCGGGCACCCCAAACGCGGCGCCGCGTACCGCCTGCCCCAGGCATTCGATCACCATGGCTTCGGCTAGGGTCGCCGGCTGCCCCATGAAATAAAGCGTAAGCCATACCTCGCCGGCGCCGAGCACCCACGACAACAACTGCCCGGCCGCGCAAGCGCCCAGCACAGTCGGGCGCCGATACGATGCGATGACGGCTGCATCCAGACGTTTCGCACCGCCGACTAAGGATAGCCATCGATCGCCATCCAGGAATCGTGCTAAGCGATCCGCGAGCACCGCGAACACGCCTTGGTGTTGCGCGTAGATGAAACCGGCTATGCCTAAGCTGGTGATGAGCAGACCGCCGAGTGCAGTGCCCACCATTTGCCTTTCCTGCGTCAGCGATATCAGCAAGGCAATGCCGAGCAGCGTATAGACCACCTGTGTCAGGACCGAGACCGTCAACTCCAAAACGATGCTTGCGCCGGCAATGTCACTGGCCAGACCATTGCGCACTAACAATCGCACGGCTACTAAGCGACCGCCGACTTGGGCGACCGGCAACAAGTTGTTGATCGATTCTTTTATCCATCTGATCTTCAAAAAATGGCTGAACGCGGGTCTGCCGGGGGGACGAAGCAACGCTCGCCAAGCCAGGGCATCCAGAGATAGGGGAATCAGGTGAAAGAGGATGACTAACGCGAGCCCAGATCCCACCGTGGTCAGAGCATTGAGCACCAGCGACGCGCCTTAGTAGGCGATCAGAGTCGTCATGAGCGCCAGGCCGCCTAGGGCAGCGGCATAGGCATAAGACCTCATGGCTAAGCGCTCTCAGAAGCGCAGGATCCACGGTAGCTGTTCCATGACAGCCCGTAACGAATCCAGATTGCTCTTTCTTGTCAGCGCTTGGGCAGCGGCTAACAGTTTACCTTCGCGCACCGACTGATACGCGTCGTGCACAGAGACCGCTACATGCTGCATTAGGCTGGAATCGCGATAAAAATTGATCATGCAGCGGGTGCACCCATCCCGGATCAGCTTGGAGCTGTCGAACTCCTCAATGGCACACATGGGTTCATGCCAGTGATGGCAACGCCAGAGCATCAGATCCCAGTCTAAAAAGAAAAAACGGTGGCCGGCGAGACAGGCGTACTGTTGTCGCTCGCCCCGTACGAAGCGTTGCATTTCCTCTAAGGATAATCTCGGATTGACCACATGAAATCGCTTCTTCAAGCGCTTAACCTGCTCATACGCTGCGCACAGTTCTTCGTTGTCGTAATCTACCAGCGGCGAATCGGCGAATCCGCGAAAATTGGACGGCAGGTATTTCAATGGATAAGAAAATACGGCGCAGTCAAAGCCCAGTGAGCGGAGAAAATCGGGCAAGGACTCGTAATCCACCAACCGGCTCATGGTGACTGAGGGCCGTGGCGTGGAGCTTAACCCGTTTAAGCATCGCATTGGCTTCCTTGATCCGCTCGCATACGCCGGGCAGTCCTCTGTTTTGTTCGTGCGTCTCACGCGTCGCCGCATCGACGGAGATGATGAAGCTGGATAATCCGGCCTCGGCGAGCGCGTGGATCGCTTTTGGCTTCAACAGCCCCGCATTAGATACCACCATGACCTTCATACCGAGATCGGCGGCGTGGCGGACGAACGAGGCCAGGTCGGGGTGCAGGGTGGGCTCACCGCCGGTGAACACCAGATAACGGATCCCTTCGCGGTGTAAGATACTCAGCGCTCGCTTCCCTTTTTCAGGGTCAACGCGTGTCGTTGCCAAGCGGTCGCATCCGCCATGTTACGCCCTTGCGCGCTCACGGTTCTGCGCTCGGCTAAGTTGCGCGCCAGTGATGCTCCGACCCGCTGTGTATCTTGTTCGGACATCCCGCTGGTGAGGGGCGGGCAGATGTGACGCGGACACCAGTGCTCAGCAACGGGCCAAGAACCCCCGTTTCCAAGGCCTGAGAAAACCGGCTGCCGGTGGCAAGGGGTCTCATAGACCGCCCAACACCGTCGTCGAGCAGCGCCCGCTTTACGTCTTCTACGCGAAGACCAGCGGGGATGCGAACGATCAGCTTATAGTGGCTTGCGGAATCCATGTAATCGGTGGAAACATAACCGACACCGGCATCGGTCAGCCTGGCGGTGATCGTTTCATAGGCCGTCTGGCGCTTTTGCAGGATGTGCGGAAGCCTTCGTAGTTGTAGGCGCCCCAACAACGCGGTGATTTCCGGCAGCCGGCTGCTGTTCCCGAAATCATGATGCAGACCGCCGTAGTCCATGTCCCGTTTCCCTTGGTTGCGCAAGGAACGCAACAGATAGTCTTCCTCCGTGTCATTGGTGGTCACGATCCCGCCCTCACAAGTGCTCATCACTCTAGTACCCGACTTTGACAGTTCCGCGTACATTTTCGAGTCGCTGCGGTGGTGGGGTGACTTATCGATCAAGCGGTTAGGTGTCGGAGAGACGCAAACATGGCGAAAAACGCTACGTACATGGATTAGCGTTT
>JBOIEG010000312.1:0-2278 GCA_050740915.1 Gammaproteobacteria bacterium
GCGGAAGCCCTTCATCTCAGTCCCAAGACGGTGGCTAACGGGCACTATGAAATCAAGCGAAAGATCGGTGTAAAGAGCGATATTGAGCTTGTACATCTTGCGTTGCGACTGCAGGTGATTGATCTCCTAGAGGTAGTAGAGAACACCGCTTTATGAACGCGGTCGACGAAAAGGCAAAGGCGTTTGGTTCAGGCGTTTTCAATGCGAGGGGTCATGCCGCTAAGCGGGGTGGCATCCGGCCTCGGCGTCCACCTCGAAAGCCAGCGCGTTAAAAATGTTCCGGCCACGGAGTTTATCCCGTGCTCCCTCATCAGCGTGGCACTCACCCACTACGCGCGCCCCGGAATGACAACCTCCGGCACCAACTTCAATGCCTGTGCACGGCGAACAAATCCACGGTCATCAAAGGTCACGAATTGACCGCAAGCGGCGCTGCACACCCAGTGAAGGGCATCGGCGAAGTCCAGGCCGCGCCGGTGGAGCTCGACGGCATCCTTCACCGCTTCCCATCGTTCTACTGTGACATTGTGGCCATGCCGAGCAGGTGATCGATGGTCTGACAGAAGGTTTCCGCATTCACTTCATAAAAGCCGCGCATCACCCACTCAAACTCCAGGACGACGGTCAGTGGCACAAAAACCGCCAATGATTCGATCATCATGCGTCGCGCACGCGGCCGCTGCCGCTTGCCTTGGGCGTCGTCTGGGTCATCGCAGTAAAAGCGGGCGAGGATGTTGGTATCAACCGCAATCATACCGGCCCTCTGGTATTCTTCCTGAGCAGGCTGGCGGCGTCAAACTCCGCCAGGCGCCTGGGCTTGCCCGTGGCCTTGAGCTTTACCAAACCGTAGCCGACCGCCGGGTCGGACGGGGTCACCCGCCGTCTAGCCACCAGTCGGATGGCGCCTCCTTCATCGATAAACTCCACCTGGGTCCCCGGCGTAAGACCATATTTCGCCCTGATTTCGGCTGGAATGACGATTTGGCCCTTCTCGGTTAGAGTGGCTGCTGGCATGGCGAGGTTCCCCGAGATTAAGGAGATGTCATTGTAGCACAGTGCTTACCGGGTAAGCGCCCGAAAATTAGCGCACGAACTCCACTTGGCAGCCATCGAGCAGCTGTCATCCTCCGGCCTGCGGACGGCCTCGCCTGGTTCAAGGAAACAGCGCGTTGCCGAAGGGCAGTCCCGACGCATTTGAGACATTCGAGTGTGGCGACAATAATCTGCCGGAGCAGACACTCAACGCTGGCGCTCAGCCGCTGCTGGAGGCCGCAGCGAGGCACGGCGGAGGCTGTAAGCAATCGGCTGCAGCGGTTGGGTTAGGTGTCCGACAATGTCGGAAATTCGGACAACTCTCCATTTTTTATATTATAGCGAATCACCTTGCTGGTAATCCCTTTGTCCTTAATCCATGCAAGCGCCTGCCGTACGGCTTTGGGCAGAAGGGATTCAAAGGAATCAATTTCAGATTCGTTTTGTGCTGTGCCTTCCACCACGACGCTAATTTCGTCGTTTCTGAAGTGAAAGTCGACGTTAAACTTGATTTCGTCTGGAACGAGACGCTTGTTTTCGGCTGCCCGTTTCTTGTAGTTCGTTTTCAAGGTTTTGAAGCTGCCGTTGAATTTACCCCACAGTTCGTCACACACTTTGCCAATAGCCCACGAGCCGATGGCTGAGCCAACGAAACAACCTACAATAATAGAAAATGAAACAGGGTCAAATACGGCTGTGGGCCTCGCTCTTTGATTGAGTTCATCCTTCCACACTGGTTCGCTGAGTGCCTTTTCGTAGCCGGCGTCACGGAGATCACGTGAAAGCTGATCAAAGAACGGTCCCGACAGCTCTTGTACATAATGGTTCTTCCCACCTCCACCGAAGACAATTCCATGGACAACCTGTTGCAGAGATTTCTCAGTCATAGCAGCTCACCTGTTTTATGTCCTTTCATGTTCCATATGGTCAAAACGCGTTCCAGAAGGGATTTGTGGCATGGCGTCAGTTGAGAATAGATTCCATGGCGCCCAACGACTTGGTCAGCGGCGCCCACAAGCGTCCGATGCACCTAAAGTTAGGCGATTTTCCATTTTGATCAACTGGTTGTAACCCATGTTCCCGGACTGATCTGTTACCTATTGTAGTGTCCCTTTAATAACTTTACAGACTTTCCAGTGATTGCTATGGTCTCGCTCATGCCGACCACCAGCGTGGCGATCAAGTTGCAGCCGGCTGAACGCACGCCGCTGGAGACATGGGGATCCGCACACGGAACTCCGCAACA
>JBOIEG010000313.1:0-2740 GCA_050740915.1 Gammaproteobacteria bacterium
CTTAGCCACGAGCAACAATCCGTGCAGCCGATGATCGTAGCGCGCCTCTTCGTTGCGCTCGATCTCTTGCCGGATCGCGATACCCATCACATCAGCGTCACTGATTTCCAGTTTCCTCATAACGGAACCTCCCGTCGGCCACAGAGATACCGTTAGTGTAAAAAGACTATGCGACATTATTTAAGACGCTATGTATAGCATGGTATTTGCCACCTTGAGCTTTATTTAATGTAAGAAACATGTTTAGAGTACTTATCGCGGACGACGACGCAGGTTTTCGGAAAGCAGTTGGTGGGCTGTTGCAAGCACACTTGCCAACCACAGTAATCAAGGAAGCCAGTAGCGGCCAGGAAATGCTGCAACAACTCAATAGCGTCGATCTGCTTTTCCTGGATATTTCACTGGCTGGAGAAAAAGGGCTGGAGCTGACGGCGAGGCTCAAATCCCAGCATCCCGATCTCGCAGTCAGCATACTCACGATTCACGATTCACGATTCAGCCGAATATCGGCAAGCGGCTTTTCAACACGGTGCCGATTACTTTGTGTCGAAAGGATCTCCCGCAGAACAAATCCTGGAAGTCGTGCAATCCGCCATCGCTGGCAGGCAAGCACGCAGTCCGAAGCCCGCTTTATCGAGTTTTTCTTTCACTCCAGCTTCCCCTCAGAGCTTGTGAACACCGAGCTTGGGCGGGAGACGACTGCGGTGGGCTGGCGAACAGCTCATAGAACGCGAAATGCTATGAGCGTTTACGTGCCCTTGCTGGTTATATCCTGATCGGGCGCGTTGCGGGCGGCGCTCCGCAGGGCCGTGATCGTTGGGGTGCCTGCACCGCACTGTGGTATGCTGCTGTTAGATTGATGTCCACTTCAGCGAACGCCGAGGCGCGCAGAAATAGCCGAGGAATCGGGCGGCAACGTCTCGAATGATAGTTAGGTTGTTCGATTGCATTGCGAAAAGTGGCGCTAATACAGTAGTCGAGGTCATGAAATGGCGACTGTCAGCGAGCGGATTTATTCAGCACAAGACCTGTTGGGAATGTCCGACAACGGTTGTCGTTATGAACTGCTGCGTGGCCAGTTGGTCGAGATGAGTCCGGCTGGGCAGCAACACGGACGAATTGCGGCGACAATAACGGCATCGTTAGGCCAACACGTGACCGAGCACAAGCTTGGGGCCGTGTATGCGCGGAAACAGGGTTTTTACTGGCCACTAATCCCGATTATGTCCGCGCGCCAGATGTAGCGTTTATCTGCCACGAGCGGTTGCAGACCGTGCAAGAAACCGAGGACTATTGGCCAGGTGCGCCTGATCTTGCTGTTGAAGTGGTTTCCCCGAGCGACACCTATGCGGAAGTGGAAGATAAAGTATTCGACTGGCTTGAAGCGGGCGGCCGCCTCGTTATCGTGGTCAATCCGCGCAAGCGACTCGTGACAGTCTATCGCTCAAAGGCCGACATTGTCGTGCTTGGCGAGAACGATGTGCTGGAGGGGGGTGAGGTCGTGTCCGGCTGGAGCGTGCCGGTGCGCGCTTTGTTCGCATAATGTCGCTTTCCTCGGCATTTCTTAACTTGCCACAGAAGTGGCCGGCTTTTTCCCTTTAATGCCGTCGGCCGGTGTTCCTCGGCGCTACCAGGCTATTTTCTTAAGGGCAAACCGTCGCCGACAACATAGATCGAACAAGAGACTGCATGCGTTTAAAGTGGGAGCACCCAGTGCTTCGATGGCGTGTTTGACACTATCGCTGACCACGGACCAGAAATTTCGCTTCCGGCGTCTGCGGGAAGGAAATCGTTCAGCTCTTCGTAGAACTTAAACTCGACTCTCGCCTGGAAGGCCATTACACGGCAACCGGATCGCGTTGAGCGCTGCGGGACTATAGTCGATTTCCCGCTCCAGGGCTCGTTAGCTAGCGGCGGGATTGCCGCAATACCAGGACGGCACCTGGGGGCGCAAACACGGTAGCGGCGATTAAAAACGGGGTTAAGGCCGTTGAACAGGGTGACCAAATCCAGTCTCACCCCTCCAAGCTCATTAAAAGGCTCGTGTCGTAGTTGTTCCTTTTCTCGCTCAATAGCTGCCCGATCAACTAGGCTCAATCAACGGTTGCCTGACTGATTCCAATACATTCTAGCTTCGGAGAGTGAAAGGCGTCTAACGATTTTCGTAGACTACTCTCAAGTATCCAACAGCATCGCCTTTCTGTTATGAGTGAAGAGATCCAGTATTTCAAAGCGTTGCGCAAGTATTTTGATAAACGATCAGGAGTAAAAATACTTAGCTGTTACATATACAGTTAATAGTTCTATTATGCTCGCCAAGCGAAGGGAGACTCATGCTGAAAAGGAGGCCGCTACTCATGGCGCTCATTCTAAATTGGAAGGGGCGTTGGCAGCCTCCCGCCGATGTTCGAAGGCCAGCAACGCAACCGCGACTGCTGGAGCAGGTTCGCGATGTCATTCGCAGAAAACACTACAATATCCGCACCGAGCAGGCATATATCCAGTGGGCCCGCCGCTTCATTCTGTTTCATGGCAAGCGCCATCCCCGTGAGATGGGCGCTCGGAAGGTCGGAGCGATTCACTTAGCAGGCACTCATACGTAGGATCTTTAAGCTTATTGAATTATAAGGGGAACTAACGAGGTTTCACTCGATCCCATAGAGCAATTAAGCACGATTGACTCTAGTCATAAGGGGGACCGAGTGAAACAACGACAAGCTATCACGATGGTAGAGCGGAT